>JBDTTZ010000025.1:0-3961 GCA_040008015.1 Gemmatimonadota bacterium | reverse complement strand
AGACTTCCCGCATCCGGCGCAGCGTCTGGAAGGCGCGCTCGATCGCCGCGTCGTCGAGCCGGCCGGTGGCGGCGAGGCCGGTAGCCAGCCGGGGCTGTTCCTTGACTTCATCGATGATGGTGAGCCCGGAGCCGGGCTCATACTCCGCGACGACCAGCCGGATGGAGTTGGAGCCGACGTCGATGGCGGCAATGCGCTCGCCCGGCCCAATGGGGGCCGGGCGCGGGGTGACGGGCGAAATTGCTGGTGTGGTCACGCCGTCGGAGCGGCGTGGGCCCCGCTGGGGCGGGCCTCGCCGCGATCTTCGGCGTGGTGCTTGATGGACTTGCCCTCCACCAGGAAGACGACGTCCTCCGCGATGTTGGTCGCCAGGTCCGCGACCCGCTCCAGGTTGCGACTGACCAGGAACAATTCCATGCCGGCCCCGATGGTGTGAGGATCTTCCATCATGTGGGTAAGCAATATACGGAACACCGACCCGTGCAGGGCGTCAACCTTGTCGTCCCGGAGACAGATCTCGCGGGCGGCCACGGCGTCGCTCCGGATGAACGCTTCCAGCGCGTCGGAAAGCATCTCCCGGGCCAGGCGCGCCATCTCGACGATCTCCGGCTCCGGCGCGATCGGCCGGGTTTGGGCGAGCCGCTCGGCCGACTGGGCGATGTTGACGGCGTGATCGCCGACCCGCTCCAGGTCGTTGGCGATCTTGAGCGCCGAGGTGAGCATCCGGAGGTCGCGCGCCATGGGCTGCTGCAGGGCGAGCAGGTTGATGGTCTGCTCCTCGACTTGCATTTCCATGTTGTCGATAATCCGGTCGCTGTGGATCACGCTGCGGGCCTTTTCCGGATCGCGTTCCAGCAGGGCCTCGACGGCGAGGCCCAGGGCGGCTTCCGCCTCCCCCGACATGGTGAGGAGCCGGACCTTCACATGGTTCAGCTCGTCGTGAAAATGACGGTGGCTGTCGAGCGTCATCCGAATCTCCCGGTGATGTATGCCTCGGTCCGTTCCTGGGCCGGGCTGGTGAAGATGCGGTCGGTCTCCCCGAACTCGATCAGCTCGCCGCGATCGAAGAACGCGGTAAAGTCGGAGACCCGGGCCGCCTGCTGCATGTTGTGGGTCACGATTACGATCGAATAGTCCCGCTTCAGCTCGAAGATCAGCTCCTCGATCCGCTGGGTCGCCACCGGGTCGAGGGCGGAGCAGGGCTCGTCCATCAACAGCACCTCGGGCTGGTTGCCCAGCGCCCGCGCGATGCAGAGCCGCTGCTGCTGGCCGCCGGAAAGGCCGGTGGCCACGTCGTCCAGGCGGTCCTTGACCTCGTCCCAGAGCGCGGCGCGCCGCAGGCTCCGTTCGACCAGGTCGGGGAGATCGCGCCGGGCCACCAGTGCGTTCAGCGCCGGCCCGTAGGCGACGTTGTCGAACACCGTCTTGGGGAAGGGATTAGGGCGCTGAAATACCATGCCGATCCGCTGCCGCAGGGCGACCACGTCGGTCCCCGGGGCCCAGATGGACTTGCCGTCCAGCCGGATGTCCCCGGTATAGCGAGTGCCCGGAATCAGCTCGTTCATCCGGTTAATTGACCGGAGGAAGGTGGACTTGCCGCATCCCGATGGGCCGATGATCGCGGTGACCGCGCGGGCCGGGATCTTGAGATTGATTCCCCTGAGCGTTTCCTGGGAACCCCCGTACCAGAACTTGAAGTCCCGGGACTCGATGATCGTGGTCGCCGGAATCCGGTCGGCCGCCGGGGCCCGCGGGGTCAGGGTCGCTTTGGGAATCAGGCTGCCCATGGTGAAGCCCGTGGTCTGAGTTTGCATCATCCGAACCTGCCTGTAATGTAGGCCTCAGTCTGCTCGTTCTGGGGCGCGGTGAATATCTGGCGGGTCGGTCCGGTTTCCACCATGGTGCCGACATAGAAGAATGACGTGGTGTCGGACACCCGGGCCGCCTGCTGCATGTTGTGCGTCACCATGACGATGGTGAAATCCTTCTTCAGTTCGAACACCAGCTCCTCGATCCGCTGGGTTCCGGCCGGGTCGAGCGACGCCGTCGGCTCGTCCAGCAGGATCACCTCGGGGCGCGGCGCGATGGTGCGCGCGATGCACAGGCGCTGCTGCTGACCGCCGGAGAGGCCCATCGCGCTGGTCTTGAGGCGATCCTTGACCTCTTCCCACAACGCGGCCTGCTTCAGCGACTGCTCCACCACCTGGTCCAGCTCGCCCCGGGGCAGCTTGCCGTTTAACCGGAGACCCGCCGCCACGTTGTCGTAGATGTTCATAGTGGGGAAAGGTGTGGGCCGCTGAAACACCATTCCCACCCGGCGCCGCAGTTGCATCACGCTGACCCGGTCGCTGTAAATGTCCGCGCCATCCAGCAACACCCGGCCGGTGACCCAGGCCTGGTCGGTCAGCTCGTGCATCCGGTTGATGCTGCGGAGAAAGGTGGATTTCCCGCATCCTGATGGCCCGATCAGCGCGTTCACCGAGTTGTTGGCGAAGGTGAGCGACACGTTCTTCACCGCGGTGAACTTGCCATACATCGCGGTGAGCCGGTCAGTCATGAGCCGGGGAGTCTCAGGCGGCGACACTGAACCTCCGCCGGGTGGCGAGCCGGGCCCCGATGCTCAGCAGCAGGACGACGAGGATGAGTACCAGCGCCGCCGCCCAGGCGAGCCGGTGCCAGTCTTCGTAGGGGCCGGTCGCGTAGGTGAATACCGCCAGCGGCAGCGCGGCCATCGGCTGGTTGGGGTTCAGCACCAGGTACTGGCTGCCCAGCGCGGTAAACAGGAGCGGCGCGGTCTCCCCCGCGACCCGGGCGACGGCGAGCAGCGACCCGGTGACAATGCCGGGCAGCGTGGTCCGGACCACGATGCCGAGGCTGGTGCGCCAGCGCGGATAGCCCAGGGCGAGGGCCGCTTCCCGAAGCGAATTCGGCACCAGCTTGATCATCTCCTCGGTGGTTCGCATGACCATCGGAATCATCAGCATGGCGAGCGCGGCGCTGCCGGCGAATCCCGAAAAATGTTTCTGGGTCGCCACGATCCAGGTCCAGGCGAATACGCCCACCACGATCGACGGCGTCCCGTTCATCACGTCGGCCACGAACCGGCTGATCCAGGCGATCTTGCTTCCCGGGTACTCCGCGCAATAGATCCCCGCTCCGATTCCGAGCGGCATGCCCATCAGCGATGCCAGGCTGACCATGATGAGGGTGCCGACGATGGCGTGCAGGACGCCGCCGCCGGTTTCGCCCGCCGGGACCGGCATCCTGGTGAAGAAGGCCAGGCTCAGGCTCCCCGCCCCCTTGATGACCAGGTTGAGAAGGATGAAAATCAGCGGCAGCAGCGCCACGACCACCGCCGCTCCCATGAGCGAGACCATGAGGTTCCCGCGCAGCTTTCGCATGGTGCTCCGGTTCATAGTGCCTTGCTTCCGATCGCGGCGCCGCGAGACACCCGCCAGATGAGCAGCCGGGCGATGGCGTTGACCAGCACTGTCACGATGAAGAGGACGAAGGCCACGTAGGCCAGGGCGGAGAGATGCATGTCGCCCACGGCTTCGGTGAACTCGTTGGCGATGGCCGAGGCCATGGTGTATCCCGGCGCGAAGAGCGACGCGGCGATCTCGTGCCGGTTGCCGATCAGCATGGTGACGGCCATGGTCTCGCCCAGCGCGCGGCCCAGGCCCAGGATGACCGCGCCGATAATGCCGGAGCGGGCGTAGGGCACCACCGCCGTGATCACCGCTTCCCAGCGGGTCGCTCCCAGCGCGAGGGCGGCCTGGCGCTGGCTGTCCGGGACCGCCAGCAGCACTTCCCGCGACACCGACATGATGAACGGCATGATCATGATGGCCAGGATGATGCTGGCTGAGAGCATCGACGGACCGTAGATCGGGCCCTGGAAGAAGGGCAGGAATCCGAGCGTGCTCCGCAGAAACGGGAAGAGCGTCGCCTTGAGGACCGG
>JBDTTZ010000024.1:0-2653 GCA_040008015.1 Gemmatimonadota bacterium | reverse complement strand
ATGAATTCACCCTGGACGAGGACCTGGTCGACGAGCCGGCGGGCGCCGAGCATGGCAAGCGGAATTTCCTTGTGGGGATGGCACTGGGTGCGCTGCTCGGCGCCGGTGTCGCGCTCCTGTTCGCGCCTGATCGCGGAGCGAACACCCGGAAGCGCCTGGGTCGCCGGATCCGGCAGTTGCGGGATCGCTCCGGGGGCTCGGTTTTGGACCTGAAGGATCGGCTCAGCCGGGAGTATCGGAGACTGCGGAAGCGGGTGGGGTGATGGGCGAGGGGAAGGCCTCACCGGTCGTCCGTCTTTCCTTCGATCTGCTTCAACAACCGTAGCGCCTTTTCCTTATACCTGGGGTCCAGGACGTCCTTGAGCGGCAGCGGCGCGATGGCTTCGAGCTGCCGCCGGGCCGCGCGGTACTGCTTGCGGTCGATATAGATCTCGGCCAGGTCGAGGCGGTGCTGAATGATGGTCGGGTCCAGCGCGACCGCCTTGTTCATGAACTCGACGGCATTCTCCCAGGATGCCTGGTTGAATACCGCCCCGCCCAGGAAACTCTTCGCGAAGAACCGGGTGAGTCCCGAGAGCCGCATGACTTCGGCATTCCAGCGGCCCAGGACGTGGTAGGCGCCATCGTGGGTGGGCCGCAGCTCGATCGCCCTCAGCGCTTCGTTGCGAATCTCGGTCGCGCGGCGCACCCGTTCCCGCTTGCCCTTGGTCAGGGAGGACCGGCCCAGCGCCACGCTCAGAATGAAGTGCCCGTCCGCGTCATTGGGATTCGCCCCAACCGCGATTCGCGCGTACCTTTCCGCCAACGCATACATACTGTCGCGATAGACGCTTTTCACCGAGTCCGGCGTCTGCTTTCCGACGTCGATGGCCGCCTGCGAGGCGCGCCAGGCCGCTTCGTAGCCGGTGGAGTCCTGCGCCAGGGCGGCCTGGAAATGGATGAGCGCCGCCTCGGGTTCGCGGCCATCGAACGCTGCCCGCCCCATGGCGATGTGATCCGGCGACTGGGCCGGGACCGCCGTGGGCATCAGGCAGAGTCCGAAAAAACTGATGAGAGATTTCATATATGCTCGTTGCCAGCCTGATTGAACGTAAGCGAGACGGCAAACCGCTGACTGCCGACGAGTGGTCTGAATTGATCACTGGGTACGTGGCAGGTCGTGTGCCGGACTACCAGGTCTCCGCCCTGCTGATGGCGGTCCACTGGCGGGGGATGGAGTCCTCCGAGCTGGACGCTTTCACCGAAGCGTTGCTTGACTCAGGTGACAGGCTCCGGTTCGACGGTTTTGCCAAACCCGTGGTGGACAAGCACTCGACCGGCGGGGTGGGGGACAAGGTCTCCATCGTGCTGGTTCCCGTTGTCGCCGCGTGCGGCCTTGGAGTACCGATGATGTGCGGACGCGGTCTCGGCCACACGGGAGGAACCGTCGACAAGCTCGAGTCGATTCCCGGTTTTCGCACCGGGCTCTCGCTGGAGGAAACCGGCAGCCAGGTCCGGTCGCTCGGCTGTGCCATCCTGCGGCAGAGCGGAGAGATCGCGCCGGCCGACGGCAAGCTGTACGCGCTGCGGGACGTGACCGGCACGGTCGAATCGATTCCGCTCATTGCTGCCAGCATCATGTCCAAGAAGCTGGCCGAGGGGCTTTCGGGTCTCGTCCTCGACGTGAAGACTGGGAGCGGGGCTTTTCTTCCCGAGCCGGACCGGGCTCTCGAGCTGGCCCGGACGATGATCCGGTTGGGCGAGCGTCATGGCTGCCGCACGGTGGCGCTGCTGACCGCGATGGATCGCCCCCTGGGCCGGGCGCTCGGCAACGCCCTCGAAATCGAGGAGTGCATCCTGGCGCTCCAGGGCCGGGGACCCGGCGACCTGATGACAGTCATCCTGGCCCTGGGTGACGAGATGCTGGTCCTGGGCGGACTGGCGCGCGACCGGGCGGAAGCGCGCCGCAGGCAGGAGGAAGCTATCGCCTCGGGAGCCGCGCTGGAAATGTTCGGGAAAATGGTGGAGGCCCAGGGCGGTGACCGGAGGATCGTTGACGATCCATCGCTCCTGCCCCAGGCGCGCGCGGTCGAGATCTATCGCGCTCCGTCCGCGGGGGTGGTGAGCCGGGTTGAACCACGGCAGATCGGCCGCGCCATCGTCGAGCTGGGTGGAGGCCGGCGAGTGCTCGATGAAGCGATCGATCACTCGGTGGGATTTGTGATCACCATCAAGCCGGGCGACATGGTCAGCGAGGGGGAACCGGTCGCATCGGTATTCGCCCGGGACAAGGCGGGAGTGGATATCGCGTTCCGGGCGTTGAGCCAAGCCATCGAGATCGGCGACCAGCCGGAGTCGCTGCCGCTGGTCAGCCATCGGGTCACCGCCGCCGGCGTCGAGGTGCTGCCATGATGCTGGGCGGCCTCTTCCTGCTCCTCGCCATGGCCGCGGGGCTATTGTGGCTTCTCCGGGGGGATCCGTCGGGCGACGCCAGGACTCCCGGACCGGAAGACGATTGGGACCGCGCGGAGCTGGAACAGGCCGAGCGCGATGTGCGGGAACGAGGCAGCAAAGCCAGGCCGGAAGATGAGGAGCCGGGAGATGACTGGGGGCCCGGAGCGGGCGGCCGCGCAGCCGACCGGTGACTCGTTCGGTCCGGCTGTTCTGGCGCGCG
>JBDTTZ010000023.1:0-16325 GCA_040008015.1 Gemmatimonadota bacterium | reverse complement strand
TGGTGGCGACCGACCAGATGTACAGCCAGGCGCTGGTGTTCGATGCCACCGACCCCACTCGGCTCAAGGAAATCGCCGCGATCCCGGTGGATGCCTGGCCCTGGCATGTCGCGTTTACGCCGGACGGTAACGAGGTGTGGTTCGGCGACCAGAAGGGGAACTCAGTCACCGTGCTCGATGCCCACAGCTGGAAGGTGCTGGACGTGATCAAGGGGCTGGGGTTGGCCGAGCCGCATGGCATCGCGATCTCGCCGGACGGCAAGACCGTCTTCGTCAGTAACCACAATCTCCAGGGCGTCTACACCGCGGCGCATCCGGTACCCGGCGGTACCGGCACCGTCGTGGTCATCGACCGGGCCAGCCGCAAGATCGTCAAGATCATTGAGACCGACCGCGATCCGGTCGGGATGAGCTACCCCGGACGTCCGTGACCCTGCGGTCGCAGTCCGGGGCGGCCCTGCTGAGCGTCCTGCTGTTTTCTCCTCCGATCGCCGCGGCGCAACGCGGTGTCGCGGCATTCCCCTCTTACACCCGCTCCATCGCCGGCTTTCCGGTCTTCGACAGCGCCGGCCGGTCGGTTCCCTACCCCTTCCTGGGCGGCCTCGATCATCCGCGTCCCCAGCTGGTGGACATCGACGGCGATGGCGACCTGGATCTCTTCGTCCAGGAATACACCGGCCGAATGATGTTCTTCGAGAATACCGGCACCCGGACGGCGCCCCGGTTCGAATGGCGGAGCGACCAGTTCCAGCAGCTGGACGTCGGTGAGTGGAGCCGGTTCGTGGACCTGGACGGCGATGGCGACCTCGACCTGATGGCCGAGTCGCCCTACAGTTTCCTCCGCGCCTTTCGCAACGCGGGAAGCAAAACCGCGCCCCGCTTCGAGATCGCCATGGATACTCTGCGCGATGCCGGGGGCCAGCCGATCTTCAGCGATCGGCAGAATATTCCCCAGGTGGTGGATCTCGATTGCGATGGGAAGCTGGACCTGCTGCTGGGCCGGGCCAGCGGCATGGTCACCCACTATCGGGAAGAGCGCCGCCAGGACGGGTTGCCGGTCTTCCGTTTCGTCACCGATTCCTTTCAGCACATCCAGATCATCGGCCAGCAGTTCAACGGGCCATCCCCCAATACTCCGCCCGGCAGCATGCACGGCGCCAACACCATGATCGTGACCGACCTGGACCAGGACGGGGACGCCGACCTGCTCTGGGGCGACTACTTCGAGCCGGGGCTGCTCTGGCTGGTGAACAGCGGCAGCTGCGGCCGGCCGGTGATCGGGCGGGACTCGGTGCACTTTCCCGCCAATGCTCCGCTGGCGACCAGCGGCTACAACGCGCCGGCGGTGGCCGATCTCGATGGGGATGGCGACCTGGACCTGATGGTCGGCGTGCTGGGCGGCGCCTACAATCCCGACCGCACCAGCCGGGAGAATCTCTATTACCTGGAGCAGACCGGGCGCCTCGAGTTCACGCTCCGGACCCAGGCCTATCTGCCCTCGATCGATGTCGGCAGCGAAAGCTCGCCCGCGCTGGTGGATCTCGATGGCGATGGTGACCTGGACCTGGTGCTGGGCAGCAAGATCCGGCCGGACAACGGCAAGAGCGGCGGGCTCTACTGGTGGGAGAATCGCGGCTCGGCGCGAGCGCCGGAGTGGCACGAGGCGGGCGCGCTGCCCATTGGCGGAGATTTCCACTACGCCCCCGCCTTTGGCGATCTCGATGGCGATGGCGATCCCGATCTCCTGCTCGGCACCTGGCGGGACGGGCTGCCCTATTACCGGAACGATGGCACTCGGCAAGTGCCGCACTGGGTGCTGGCCGACAGCGCCCTCGTCCGCCTGACCCGGGGCAGTTACGCCACGCCGGCGCTGGTGGATATCGATGGCGACGGCGACCTCGATCTCTTCGTGGGCGAGTCCTCCGGGGAGATCAACTTCTATCGAAACGACGGCACGGCGAGACAGCCGAGATTCACCCTGGTGTCGGATGTCTTCAACGGCATCGAGGCCGGCCGGCGGAGTTCGCCTGCGTTTTCCGACCTGGATGGCGACGGGGACCAGGACCTGGTGATCGGCACTGAGTCGGGTGCCCTGGTGCTGTACCGCAACTCCGGAACCCGGCAGGTGCCGCGGTTCGTGCTGGATGCGAGTTTCTCGCTTCCGCTTCCTCCGCTCTCCGCGCCCGCCTTTGCCGATGTGGATGGCGACGGGCGGCCGGAGCTGTTTGCGGGAACGGCGAGTGGCGGGGTGGTGGTGTTCCGGGTGTCTCAGCCCTAACCCCCTGTCCCCTCGCCCTGTCAGCCCTAACCCTCTGTCCCCCTTCCCCTACCTCACCCCCTTACCCCTCTCCATGAATGGAGAGGGGAGCCGCTAGGGGAAGGGGGAACCGCTTTGGCAGAAGGGCTGTCATTCCGAGCGCAACGAGGAATCTCAAGCCCAAATCGAATGAGAAGCGACCGGATTGCTTCGCTCGCTGCGCTCGCTCGCAATGACGGCTGGCGGAGGTGTCAATGCGGCTTCGCCGGGACGACGATCAGCGCGCACTCTGTGCGCGCCTTTACGAATTACCTCACCCCTGTCCCCTCTCCATGAATGGAGAGGGGAACCGTACCGAAACACAGCAGGAGAATCGCCAGAGGTCGTGACATGTACTCGTGTGGTTGGAGGAGTTTGCGGGCGGGTGACGGATAGCCCCCGTTCTGGTGAGAAGGTTGGCCATGAAAACCCGGAAGACGCCCACGTTGGGATGGAATGGCCGTGGGGAGGGACCGACCTTCTAGTTAGTCTTCCCCCATGCTCCCATTCCGCCGATTCACTATCGCCCTCGCCGCGCTCAATCTGGCCGCCCTCTCCGCCGCCCACGGCCAGACCACCGAGTGGTCGGCTTACGGCCGAGATGCCGGCGGCACCCGCCTCGCTCCCCTGGCCGACATCAACCGGGGCAACGTCGCCCGCCTGAAGCTGGCCTGGACTTACCATACCGGCGAAGCCGCCGACAGCACCGGACCCCACAACTCCTTCGAAGCCACGCCGCTCATGGTGAACGGCACGCTCTATCTGAGCACTGCCCGGGGGAAGACCATTGCGCTCAACCCGGAAACCGGCGTCGAGCGCTGGGTGTATGATGCGGAGGTGGATCCCTCTCTCCACTTTGGCGATTACAACAGCCGCGGCGTGTCTTACTGGACTGATCCGTCAGTGGCGGCGGGCGCCGCCTGCCGCCGCCGGATCATCGTGGCCGCCGTCGATGCCCGCCTGCTGGCCCTCGACGCCGACAACGGTCAGCCGTGCACGACGTTTGGTGACCACGGCGCCGTCAATCTCAGGAATGGATTGAGAAACCCGCCCGACTTTCCCACTGAGTACGAAGTCACCTCGCCCCCGGCCGTCGTCAATGGCGTCATCGTGGTCGGTTCAGCGGTGGCGGATAACAGTCGCGCGGAGGGAGCCAGCGGAGAGGTGCGCGGGTTTGACGCGAAGACCGGTGCGCTGCGCTGGACCTGGGATCCCGTCCCCCAGGATTCGACCGATCCCGCCTGGTCGTCATGGCGGGGTTCCCGGGCCCACAACACCGGGGCCGCCAACACCTGGTCCGTCATCGCCGCAGACTCGGCTCGCGATCTCGTCTTCCTTCCCACCAGCAGTCCCAGCGTGGACTACTTCGGTGGCACTCGGCTGGGAGACAACCGCTACGCCAATTCGGTCGTGGCGCTTCGCGTGTCGACGGGGAAGGTGGCCTGGAGTTTCCAGACGGTGCATCACGATCTCTGGGACTACGACAACGCGTCACCACCGGCGCTGGTCACCATCCATCCGGGCGGTCAGGCTCGGGATGTCGTGGTCCAGGCCACCAAGACCGGCCAGCTCTTCGTGCTCGACCGGGACACCGGCGAGCCGGTCTTCAAGGTCGAAGAACGGCCGGTTCCGCGAAGCACGGTACCGGGCGAAGAAGCCTCGGCGACCCAACCGTTCACCGTGGGTATCGCCCCACTCTCTCCCCACCATTTCACCGCCGCCGATGCCTGGGGCGTGACGGACGCCGACCGCGAGGTCTGCCGCGCGTCCATCGCCGGCCTCCGGAACGAGGGGATCTTCACCCCGCCCAGCCTGGAGGGGACCCTGGTGATTCCGTCCAACATCGGCGGAGCCCATTGGGGCGGGGTCGCGATCGATCCGACGCGCGGCGTCGTCGTCATCCCGGTGAACCGGGTCGCGGCGGAGGTGCAGCTGATCCCGCGGGAGCAGGTGACGAGAGAGGCGGCGGCCCAGGGCAGCCGGATCGGGTATCAGTACACCGACATGAAGGGCACCCCCTTCTATATGCGGCGGCGGATTCTGCTCTCGCCGGGACAGCTCCCCTGTACCCCGCCGCCTTTCGGCTCCCTCGTCGCCATAGACTTGAACACCGGTGCGGGACTCTGGGACGTTCCGCTGGGAACCCTGCCACTCCCCAATGGCAGCCTGGGCCCCCCTGCATGGGGCTCGCCAAACCTGGGTGGTCCGATGATCACGGCGGGTGGACTGGTCTTCATCGCCGCGACCATCGACCGGCAGTTTCGGGCCTATGATGTGGAGACCGGCCGAGAGCTGTGGCGTACCGCGCTTCCGGCCGGAGGCAAGGCGACGCCGATGACCTATCGGATCGGGACGCCGGGCCGGCAGTACGTGGTGATTTCCGCTGGAGGCAACGACGACTTCTTCGGCAAGAGCGATGCGGTAATGGCGTATACGTTGGGGGAGTAGGGGGTCAGGGCTCTGAGAGATCGCTTCCCCTTCGAGTCATCAGCGCCGTCACCAATCCGATCCCGAAGATGTGGATGAACCGCCCCTTGGCGAGCGGCAATCCCCACTTGATTCCCTTGGTGTGCCACGCCGAGAGCGGCCAGCGGCTGCCCGTGTAATAGACCGCCATCACCGTGGTCGCGATGAAATAATGGATGACGAGTCCCAGTGCCGCGGTCTTGGCGCTTTCCATCGTTCGTGGCCGCGCCCAGCAGCCCGCCCGCGATCGACTGGAGGACCGAGACCGGGCTCCCCCGCCCTCCTTAATCGCATCCCGTCTTGGTCCAGATCGCCGGCACCGAGTTCCCATTGGTCGGCCGAGGACTCACGCTGGATCCCACGATCGTCCCGCAGGTATTCACCGCGGTGGACTACCTGCGGCTATCGCTCCCCTGGAAGCGGCGGCCGGGGGGATCCGAGATCGAAGATGTAGAGCCAGCGTCCATCCGGTTCCTGGCGCCACACCGTAAGGAAGTGCCCGCGGCGGAGGACTCGCCCTGCTCCACTCCGTTCCCAGGTCAGCGAATTTCCAGTGGTAAAGGCGAGTCCGCTGCCGCCATAGCCGAAGCGGCGATCAGGCTGCCATTCCAGCACGTTGGTCGGCACCCAGTCGCGAAACACCTCGGCAATCTCGGCAGGCCCGTTGGCCACTTCATTGGACGGCATGAGGACCGCGTCTTCCGCGGCATAGGCCACGAACGCCGGCCCTGGACCGGCCGCCCCGTTGCCGCCCATCAGCCCGTAGCGTGTTTCCACCTCGAGAGCAGCGAGATGAGCATCGCCGCCATCGGTGAAGACTGCCGAGTGCGGGGCCGGTGAAAGCGTGGTGTCGAGTTCCGCATCCGGTGGGCTGAACTGGCGATCGCTGCGCTGGTGTCCGACGACTCGCCAGGTACCGCTGGCAGTCCGCTGCCAACAAGTGATGTAGCGACCCAGTCGCCTGGTGTGGCTGGAATCGGAGGCTTCAAGGAAGGTGGACACCCCGACGGTACAACCGAAGCTGCCGCTCAGATCGGCGACCGCATGGACCGGTGTCCACTGATAGACCGAGGGCGAATCGTAGCGGGCATGAACCGGTGTACCGGCCTCCTCGCCGCGCAGGATCAGCTGCCCCGGCATCACAACCGCGGCGCCGGGTTCCAGGGCCGCAAGGAATGCCGAGTTGCCTCGCTGGGCCACCGCGCGAGCCAGGTCCCGGTCTGCAGTCAGCAGCTGCGCCCTGGTCGCGGCCGTATCCGGCAGCTGGGCGGCAAGCGGAGTAACGGCACCGGTCCAGCAGGCGAGAAGGAGTAGGCGCATGGCGGGCTCGAGTCGGGAGAAAGGCGGCGTCAGGGGACCTTGAAGAGCCAGAGGTCGTCGCGGTGATTGAGCGCGGTATAATCGGACTGGGGCGCGATGTGCGGGAGCGCGAACGGACTCGCTTCGACCACGGCCCAGGCGCCGCCGGGCGAGAGCACCGGGTGGCGAAAGAGGGTGGTGTCAGTGGCGAAGATCGTCTCCTGTCCGGTCTGCAGGTTGAGGAAATGAAGATCGCCTCCCTCATCGCGCTGGATATAGCGGGAATGGTCCAATTCGTACTGCCACACGACGCTGCGGCCGACGACGGCCACCAGGTGGTTCCCTCGCACCGTGACATCACGGGCGATGTTGCCGGAGCCAAAATTGTGGACGCTGGTGACGGTACCGGCCACCAGGTCCCGGCGATACACCACCGAATCCCCTCCTATGGTGTAGTAGATGACACCCGGCCCCTCCGGGACCGCCGCCGAGGAGGCGTCATTGGTGCCGGGGACCAGTTGCAGCACCGGCGTATCCCCACTCACATCAAGCTGAACGACGGCCAGGCCGGTGAAGAAGGTATCGGGGAGGAAGGTCGAGCCTTCATAGAACAGCAACTCGGCCAGGTAGACCAGGGTGTTGGGACCGGTCCAGGCCGGCGACCGAATCGACGAGTGGATCTGGCCGTCAGGGGCGGTGTAGGGAAGCTGGAGTACCTGGTTTGCGTTGACCGGGTCCGTTGCCAGGCCCAACCGCAGCCCGGTGGAGCCCAGTTTCTGCTGGCCGATCCAGGAGGTGACCTCGTGATAGAAGATCCTTCCTTCCGGGGAGACGGCCGGGGATTCCAGCAGGTTGGTCGAATCGTCCTGATTCGGATTGGTGGGACAGATGCTCTGCATGACCGTCCCACCCAGGGGTGGCAGGATATTCAGACACCGATCGTGATCCCGGCGATCCTCCCGCTCCGAGGAGTAAATGATACCGCTCCCATCCGGCAACCAGCTCGGGGTGCGGTCGTCTCCGGGATTGAAAGTGAGCCGGCGGATGGAACCGCTGGACCAGGGCCCCAGCGGGGTCCGCGGTGGCGAGTCGAAAGGCTGGGAATGGTCGCAGCCCTGAACCGCGGTGACCGCGATGAAAACCAGTAGGACGTTGCGCATTACGTGGTATGACGAATCGGGATAAAGAAAGCGACAAGCGGAACGTCAGAATCAGGTCAGGGGCAAGCCGGAGCCCTGTAACCCGGACGCCCCGGCGCCCGGCGCACTCACCTGCATCATATAGCCCGCCTTCCGCGCGGTAACGATCCACTGCGGTTGGGCCGGGTTGTTCTCCAGCTTGCGGCGCAACTCACCGATGTGAGTGTCCAGGGTTCGGCTGGTGACGCTCTGGTGATATCCCCAGACCTCCCGGAGCAACTCCAGGCGGGTCGCAATCCGGTCCCTCCGGCGCAGCAGCGCAATCAGGAGGTCATACTCCTTGGGACGCAGGCCGACCGGGGTGCCGTCGCGGTACACCCGCCGGGTGGCGGGGTCGATGGTAATGGGACCAAAGGCCAGTGGAATCGGGTCGGGCTCGGTGGGCTCGGACTCCAGGCCCGCTCTCCGCAACTGGGCGCTGACACGGGCCAGCAGCTCGCGAAGCCCGAAGGGCTTGGTCACGTAGTCATCGGCACCGAGGCCCAGGCCGCGGACTTTGTCGGCCTCGTCGGCCCGGGCGGTGAGAACGATGATGGGGGTGGTGCGATCATGATCCCGGATGCCTTCCAGCACCCGGTACCCGTCGATGCCAGGAAGCATGAGGTCCAGGATCACCAGGTCATAGAGCCCGGTTCGTGCCCGGGTGAGCCCGGTTGCCCCGTCCCGCGAGATGTCGGCCTGGTAACCCTCATGCTCGAGATTGCTTTGCAGCCCAGCGGCCAGAGTCGAGTCGTCTTCGACGACAAGAATCCGTCTCATCGGTAGACGTCCGGAAACATTTGTGCCGTGGCCCCTTCAAAGTCCGCGCCGGGAAGCTCGACAACGACCCGGGTCCCGCCCGTGCGGCCTCCTTCGATCCAGCAGCGACCACCGTGCGCGACGACCAGTTCACGCACTACGGCCAACCCGATGCCGCTTCCGTTGACCCCCGCGTGCGGCGGTAGCCGGACAAACGGCTCCCACACCCGTTCTCGCTCGGCGGGTGGAATCCCGAATCCCTCGTCCTCAACGGTGACCTGCACTCTTCCGGCGGCTACCAATTCAGTGCGGACGACTACAGTCTGCCCCGGCGGCCCGAACTTGACGGCGTTTTCCAGCAGGTTCAACATGATCTGCTGCAAGGCTCCGCGATGCAGCGGTACCAGGACCCGTTCCGTCACGTTGAAGTGGAGTGTCGCCCCCCGCTCCTGCGCCAGCGGGGCGAAGGTCTCCCCGACCGACCGGATAGTCGACGCCAGCGGCACCATCTCGGTCTCTATGCTCAGGATCTTGCGCTCGGCCCGGGAAAACAACAAGACGTTCTCTACGATGTACGAGAGGTGTCGGGCTTCCTGCGCGATGATGCGCACCGCGTCCTTGCGATTGATCTGGTTCCGGGCCCGGTCCAGCTCGAGTGTCTCGGCGTAGAGCAGGATCTTGGCCAGGGGGGTGCGGAGTTCGTGCGAGACGCTGGAAGTGAACTTGGACAGTACCCGAATGGTCGCCCGTTCCCGGGCACGGCGAACCAGCGCGGCCGCGATGACTCCGGCGAGAATCCCCAGGACGAAAATCAGCACCGGCCATTCCATGTCTCCTCCTTCCGGCGGATTGTAAGAGGCGAACGGGGCGGTGTCCCGGCAAAATCGCGGCTCTGACAGAAGCCTGACCTTTCCTGCGCTGCGCGACCGGCGGCCGGCCGGTTAATTGGGGCCATGTCCACTTTCTTTGGCCACCCCCGCGGTCTCGCTACCCTCTTCTTCACCGAGATGTGGGAACGCTTCAGCTACTACGGCATGCGCGCGCTGCTGATCCTGTTCATGACAGCCTCGGTGGAAGATGGCGGGCTGGGGTTCGATGTCGGAAGGGCCGCGGCAATCTATGGCACCTACACGGCCGTGGTCTATCTGCTCTCCCTGCCGGGGGGCCTGGTAGCGGACCGGTTCCTGGGTCTCCGCCGGGCGGTGCTGCTGGGCGGCGTCATCATCATGGTCGGCCACATATGTCTCGCGATTCCGAGCCTGCCGAGCTTCTATGCCGGGCTGGTATGCATCGTCATCGGTACCGGGCTCCTCAAGCCCAACGTCAGCGCCATGGTCGGTCAGCTCTACAGCGACGAGGCCCGGCGCGATGCGGGCTACTCCATCTATTACATGGGAGTAAACCTCGGGGGCTTTCTCGCCCCGCTCCTGACCGGTTATCTGGCACAGAGTGCAAGCTTCCGCAGCTTCCTGGGCCGTCATGGCATCGCGCCGGCAACCTCCTGGCACTGGGGATTCGGGCTCGCCGCGGTCGGTATGTTCCTGGGCCTGGTGCAGTACCTCGTCGGCGGTCGCCATCTGGCGGGAATCGGCCAGGTTCCAGAGCGGGCGATTGGGGGAACTGCGGCGCCAAAGCGGCGATGGTCAGTGGTGGCCGGCTGCCTCGGAGCCGTCGCGGTCCTGGCTCTCCTCGGCAGCCGGCTCCACATTCAGGTGACCCCCCAGTCCATCGCCAATCTGTTCGGCGTGCTCATTTTCGGCGGTGCCATCGCGTGCTTTTGCTGGATCTTCCTGAGCGGACGCTGGACTCGGGATGAACGGCGAAACCTGGTCCTCATCCTGGTGCTGTTCCTGGCGGCAGCCCTCTATTGGTCCGGCAATGAGCAGGCGGGATCCACCTTCAATCTGTTCGCCCAGAACCAGACTCGTACGGACCTCTTCGGCTGGAGCTTCCCCGCCTCGTGGCTGCAATCGGTCAATTCGCTCTTCGTCATCCTGCTGGCCCCGGTATTCGCGGCCCTTTGGTTGCGTCTGGGAAAGCGCAACCCGCCAAGCACGGTAAAGTTCGCGCTGGGCCTGGTGTTCCTCGCGCTGGGGTTTGCGGTGATGACCGGGGCCGGGTTCTACGCCGCCACGGGCGTGAAAGTCAGCCCCATGTGGCTCATCGTCGTCTACCTGCTGCATACGATCGGTGAACTGTGCCTGAGCCCGGTGGGCCTGAGCGCCATGAGCGGCCTGGCGCCGGCCCGGATCCTTGGATTGGTCATGGGCATCTGGTTCCTGGCAACCTCGATGGGCAATTACGTCGCCGGACGGGTCGCAAGCTTCTACGTCGTCTCCGCACTACCCCTGCTCTTTGGCGTCATGACCGTGGTTTCGGCGATCGGGGCGGTGGTGCTGTGGATGCTGGGGCCGCGCTTCGGGGGAATCGGGATGCGCCACCACGAAATCCCCGCCACCAGCGAGGCGCCGCCGTGATCGAACATCGTGGCCCTGAACCGCCGTTCCTGAGTCCATTGTTGCTGCTGACGCTGGTCGCATGCAGCCGGGCTCCCGCCGTGGCCTTCACCTGGACAGGCGATGCCGTGGTACACGCGGGAGGCCAAACGGTCGATATCAGCGGCCAGTGGCAGGTGCAGCCCCCGGATACGGCGATCGTCACGACCTGGCTTCGCGCGGCGGGACCCGCGACGGCCCGATCGCTGATTCTCGCGGCGCCGAGAGGATGGACCGAAACCGGTGACAGCCTGAGCCCGATGCCGTCCGCCATGCTCGCCAACGAACGGGACGAGTTTTACCTGTACCAGTTGATCCGACTCATGAGCCGAGGGGAGAAGAGGTCATCTCTGATCCCGATCGCCGCCGACACGCTGGGGCAGCAGGGATTCCGGGCCGAGCGCGTGGGTCGGCCGGCGGCCGACCTGTTCCTGGGCCACGACGGGAGACTGGCCCATGTGCGCTTTGCGGTCACCGGCGCCGGGAGCGGTAAGACCGCGATCCAGGATGTCTGGCTCGAGGGCGAGATCACCCACCGCGGCGTCCATTGGCCCGCCCGGATCCGGATTGACCAGGACGGCGAGCCGTACTTCGATCTCGTCATCCACCACTTCCAGGTGGTTCCACCCTTGCAGGATCCGCGGCTCAAGGGCGCGCACGCTGATCCACCCTGACCTGCCGGGTGTCGCAACCCGGACCAGATTGCTTCGCTCACTCACGATTGTCATTCCGAGCCCCTCGCAAGCTCGGGGTAAACTCCGCGAGGAATCTCAAGCTCAAGTCGCATGGGAAGCGACCAGATTGCTTCGCTCGCGGAGTCTACCCTGAGCGAGGCGAAGGGCTCGCTCGCAATGACCGTTGGCGGGGAGAAAGGCGGCTTCGCCGGTCTGACGACTATCCGCGCGCACGCAGTGCGCCCCTACATCGTGCCGGATGAAATCAGGCCGCTTCGCGGGGATGGTGCGCCCCGAAGGGCGGCGGGGTCGCGCAGTGGGCGACAGCCGTCCTCGATTTCTCGGGTGCAGGATGCACGGCCCGTCAGGGCCGAGTTGCCGAGAGCCCGGGGCCCCCACGCTTCGCTCGGGGCAGGCTCCAGCCCCGGGGACACGGAACCCCAATCCGATCATCCCGTGCCGCAGGCACGCGACAATACCCGACCAGATTGCTTCGCTCGCGCATGGCCCTCGCTCGCAATGACAGCTGGCGGGGAGGATGCCGCTTCGCGGGGAGATGGGTCTGTTAGGCCAGGTCAGGATGGGCTTTTGCGATCCAACCCGCCACCACCCCTGGAGATCTCGGACCGCGGCGATCAATTCGTCAGCCTCGGCCGCCGAGACGTTTCTTACTCCCTCGTACATGATATCGTGCCGCTTGCCCGCAGCGGCCAGCACCACGGTGCATGGTCTTAGCGCTGCGCTGTAGGCGATATTGAAGCTCCAGGACGGCGACAGATTCGTGGTCGCCGCATCCTTAAGGTCTTCGTTTGCGCCCTGTCGCAGCGCTGAGATTTCGTTTCGGGACGCTTGGTGGGGCCGCACCCATCCGTTTTCTGCTCAGTCCTTCAAGCTCCGCTTCTCCCAGGATCATCAGTTTGGGATTCGCGAGGATCCGCCCGAGAAAAAAACCCCACCCGCCAACCACTTACATTGTCACCGTGCGCAAACTCCCGCTCGCCCTCCTGTTCGCGCTCTCCGTCCCCATCCTGCTTCACGCGCAGGGGGTTGGGCAGGGACGCACGACCTACCAGGGCGCCGAGCTCACCTTCCTCGACGTCGGCCAGGGCGACGCCATCCTCATCCGGAGCGACACCTTTGTCGTCCTGATCGACGCCGGCCGCAACCAGCTCGCGGTGGACGACCTGCGCCGGCTCGGCGTGGACCACGTCAACCTCCTGGTCGCGAGCCATAATCACTTCGACCATATCGGCGGAATGGACGCGATCATCCGGGCGCTGCCGGTGGCGCTGTTCATCGACAACGGCTGCCAGGAAAGCAGCGAGGCCCAGGCCTACGTCGAGGATGCCATGCGGGAGCGGCACCTCGGGTCCCGCGCCGCCTGGGATACCACCTTCACCCTGGGCCCCGCGACCCTCAGGATCCTGCCGTCCCCCTTTTACACTCCCGCCTGCGACTCATCGCAGAACAACCTGAGCGTCGGGGCAATCCTCCGGGTCGGGCACTTCAGTGCCCTCCTTACCGGTGACAGCGAGAAGTATGAGGAGATCGCCTGGGTGAACGCCGGCCTCATCCCGGACGTGGATGTCCTGAAGGCCGCGCATCACGGGGCTGACAACGGCGTCACCCCGGGCTGGATCGCCACGGCGAATCCCGAGGTGGTGGTGATCTCGGTTGGCACTAACACCTATGGGCACCCGTGTCCCGGCGCGCTGGGGTACTATCAGACGCACGGGCGACGGGTGCTGCGGACGGATCGGGATGGGACGGTTACGGTGAGAGTCGACTCCAGCGGTGCCTACCAGGTACAGCCGCAATGACCATCATATCTCATTACCCAGCAATGAATTACACGGAGTTTACTAAGCATCTTGCTTAATAAACGATAACGTGTTTCGTTTAATAACACTTGGGCACGGCGAAACGGTGTTTACTGAGGAGAGGCAGTGCGGAGAGGCTCAACCGGCGACTACAGTGTCACCTCGGCTGGTGGGGAGAACGTCCGGGCTTTTGTCCCCCAATCGCTTCCTCCCCGCCCTGAGCTTTCCATCGGTGCCGAACTCCGGGATCGACTGGATGGTGCGCTGCTCGCCCTGGGTCGCCTGGATAGCGTCAGCACCCTGATCCCGGACACCCACCTGTTTCTCTATAGCTACCTGAGAAAAGAAGCGGTGCTCTCTTCCCAGATCGAGGGCACTCAGTCTTCGCTTTCCGACCTCCTGCTCTTTGAGGCCGAGGCAGCGCCGGGTGTACCCCTTGATGATGTCGTGGAGGTTTCCTGTTACGTGGCGGCACTGGAGCACGGGCTGCGCCGGTTGCGCGAAGGGTTTCCCTTGTCCAACCGGCTGATTCGTGAGGTCCATGGAGTCATGTTGGGGCGGGGCCGCGGCCGGGAGAAGGACCCGGGAGAATTTCGGCGCACGCAGAACTGGATCGGTGGGACCCGTCCCGGCAACGCCGTCTTGGTTCCTCCACCGCCCGATCGCGTGCTGGGTTGCATGACGGCACTGGAGCAGTGGCTGCACGATCAGCCGGAGCGCACTCCACCGCTGCTCAAGGCCGCGCTGGCACATGTCCAGTTTGAGACAATTCACCCGTTTCTGGATGGGAACGGACGGGTGGGGCGGTTGCTGATCACGCTGCTCTTGTGGGTCGAGAACGTCCTGCAGGAGCCCTTGCTCTACCTGAGTCTCTATCTGAAGCAGCATCGGAGCACGTACTACAACTTGCTGACCCGGGTGCGCGAGGACGGCGATTGGGAGGCCTGGCTCGAGTTCTTCGCTGATGGGGTTCGGGAGACCGCGGCGGGCGCCGTGGCCACCGCGCAGCGACTGCATCATGTCGCGGCAAACGACCGGGAGCGGATTCGCGGGGTGCGGCGCCTCGCGGGGTCAGCGCTCCAGGTGCACAGCGCGTTGCAGGAGCGGCCGCTGGCCTCGGCGGCGCTCCTTGCCGAGCGAACCAGGCTCTCGATGCCGGCCGTCAACAAGGCGTTGGGTGGATTGCAGGATCTGAAGCTGGTTCGTGAAATTACCGGCCGCCGGCGGGGCCGAATCTATGCCTATGATGAGTACCTGGGGATTCTGAGCGAAGGGACCGAGCCCTGAGCCGCGAGCGCTGATCGCATGTCAATTCCCGACGGCATCGCCGCCATCTACGCCGAGCTGAAGCGGCGCCGCTTCGGTTCATTGGCCGAAGCGCAGGCGTTTCTGGACCGGCGGATGCGGGAGTACGACACCGCTCCCCAGGCCGACCTGGGCGGCTTGTCGCCGCACCAGGTTGATGCGCTTGGTCGGGGTGACTGGCTCAGCAGCGGTCCGCTCCGGGTGAGCGGTGACCTGGGCCTGGCGGATGTCCAGGATGCGGAGCTGTTCGACAACGTGCGAATGGTGCTGCGACTCATTGCTGAGGTCGGGGTAGCCGGCACCACGCCTTCCGGTCTCTGGAACCGAAAGTTTGTGGCACTGGCCTTCGAGCGCGCGCGATGGCTGGATCCGGAAGACCGCGATCACACGCTCACGATGTGCAAGGTTCTGAACGAGTACGATGTCCAGCCCCTGACCGGGTTGCGGTATCTGCTGCGCCAGCTTGGCCTGATTCGCCGGAGGAAGGGCTTTCTCCTGTCGCCGGAGGGCCGTCGGCTCTTGGATGATGCCCATGCCGGTGAGCTGTATCAGAAGCTGTTGGTGACCGGATTTCGAGAACTGGACCTTCGGCGGGAAACTCCGGAGCATCCCGACGCCCAGGACTCGCTCGCCTTTGCGCTGTATCAGGTCGGCCGGATCACTAAGGACTGGCGTTCGCCCCGGTCACTCGAGCCGGTGGTCTGGCTGGGGGACTTGGGGCGCGAACGGGAGGAAGCTCCGAAATCGTTTTCACCCCGCCGCTTCATGACCGAGTATCGGCTGGTCCATACGCTGGTACGCTTCGGACTGCTGGAGCGGCGGTACACCGGTGAAGGGCCGCGATGGTTACAGCTCTATGAGGTGCGAAAGACGCCGCTGTTTGACCGGGCGGTGGGGTACGTATGGTGAGGGGTTTCTCATTTCATTCCGGCCGCTCAATGGTTCCTCGGCCCCGAGCCCGAGTGCGAAGGAACGTGATAAGTGTGCGGGGTGGCGACGGGGCGGTAGGCTTGCATTATACGTACAATTAAAGCTATTATACGTATCACTCAGCCGGCAGGTTTGCGTATGTCCCCAAAGATCCCATCCAAGCCTTCAGTTCCGCGTCGCGTGGCCGAGCGGGAAGTGCGGCTCTTCGCTCGAGGCGTCCGTCACGGGAAGGTGCGGAAAGAGTTCTGGCTGGATCCTGCTCAGCTTCGGGCGGCCCAGACGGAACTTGGCGCGGCCACCGAACGGGAAGCGGTTGAGCTGGCGCTCGACCTGGTCAACTTCCGCCGCGAGCTGCTGCGCGGGGTAGCCAAGCTCGGCAAGGTCAGGCTCTCCCGGATCGACTGATGCCCCCCCGGGCGGGGCGCAAATTCGTCCTGGACACCAATTGTTTTGTCGAGGCGTCACGGCGGGATGCGGCTCGGGCCGACCTGGAAGCCTTCGTGACCCGGGCCGCGCCGTTTCTTCATTTGAGCAGCGTGGTGGCGGGCGAGTTACTGGCCGGGACCAGCTCACCCCGAGATCGTCGCGCGATTCAAGAGCAGATTCTCACCCCTTTCCTCCGGCGCAATCGCGTCATTACCCCCGGGCACCGCGCTTGGATGGAATCGGGCCGCGCCCTTTCCGAGCTGGTACGGCGGGAAGGGCTGGTGCTCCGCAGCATGCCGCGGAGTTTCCTGTTGGACCTGTTAATCGCGGCGAGTTGCCGCGAGGCGGGGGCGGTGTTCGTCACCCATAACCATCGCGACGCCGAGCGCATTGCCCGGGTGTTGCCATTTACCTGGGTCGAGGCGTATCCGGCCTTGAGTTGATTCTCGCGCACAATGCCGGTCGGGAGGCGTAAGGGCCGGGTAGGCGGGGACCCAGTTCTCTCACGCCGTGCCGTGGGCACGGGAGAATTCACGCCGGGATCCGATTACGTCGGCCGGAGGCCGGCGCTACCATCGCGTCGTTTTCATGTCAGGCGGCCCTTCGGGCCGGAATGGAGGATCTGACCACCGGCGCAATGGGCGCACGTAGTGCACCGCTACATTGTGCCGGATGAA
>JBDTTZ010000022.1:0-6195 GCA_040008015.1 Gemmatimonadota bacterium | reverse complement strand
GATGATCTGAAGGGACTCCTCAGGGAACCACGACCGTCTTGGTGATCGAGTTGGAAAGCCCGCCACCGTCAGTCACGGTCAGCACGATCTGGGAGCTGCCGGCCTTCGGGAAGGCCTGCACCAGGGTGACGCCGGTACCCAGCTGGGTGCCGTTGGGGCGCTTCCACACGTAGGACACGATCCCGACGTCATCGGTGGAGCTGCTGCCGTTCAGGGTACAGGTATGGGTCGCGGCGACGCAATTCTGGGCAACGAAGTTCGCCACGGGCGCCTGGTTACCGCCGCCGCCGGTGATGAAGCCCATGTAGAGCAACCGATTGGGGCTGCCGGTGCCCGGATTGGTCACCTTGTTCATAGTGGCGTTAGCGGTCAACGCGGTGGCCACCTGGGCCGGCGTCGCGGTCGGGTTGGCCTCGAGATACAGGCCGGCCACGCCCGCCACGTGCGGTGCCGCCATGGAGGTGCCCGAAATCGTCGCCGTCGCGGTGGCACTGCCGATCCAGCCGGCCGTGATGTTGGTGCCCGGAGCGAAGATATCCAGACAGGTGCCAAAATTCGAGAAGCTGGCGCGCGCGTCGCTCTTCTTGGTGGCGCCGACCGTGATGGCCGACGGCTCTCGCGCGGGCGACTGGGTGCAGCCGCTCACGTTGCTGTTCCCCGCGGACACCGAGAACACGACGCCCGAGGCCACGGCGGACGCAACCGCCTGGTCCAGCGCGGTGCTGACCGGGCCGCCCAGGCTCATGTTGGCCACGGCCGGGCTCAGGTGATTCACGGTAACCCAGTCAACGCCGTCAATAACGCCGGAGGTGAAGCCAGATCCGCCGCAATCGAGCACCCGGACCGGGTGGATCGTCATCGCCTTGGCCACGCCGTAGGTGGTGCCCGCGGCGGTCGTGGCGGTGTGAGTACCATGGCCATTGCAATCGTTGACGCCGTTGCCATCGCCAATTTCGTCAACGCCGGCGCCGACCCGACCCGCGACATCCGCATGGCCAAGATTGAGCCCGGTGTCGATGTCATAGAAATGCACGCCGGCGCCGGTCCGGTTGTACGTGTACGAGAGGCTGAGGGGCAGGTTCACCTGGTCAATACGATCCAGGCCCCAGTTGACCGGATTGTTCTGCGTGGTGCTGATCGACATCAACCGGTCTTCTTCGATGTAGCGTACCCGTGAGTCATTCCGAAGGGCCGTAAGCTGGGCCGCATCAAGCGTGGCCACAAAGCCCGGCAGGACCTGCTGGTACACCCGGATCGGCGTGATGTTCTGCGACTGGGCGACGGAAGCCGCCATCGCGGGACCGGCCTGGGGGGTGTTGTTCAGCACCACGATGTACCGCTTCGCGGCAACAATGCCATCCGATCCAGCAGCCGTCGGCGTCGAATTCTCGCCGGCACAGCCTGCCGCAAAGACCAGCAAGCCCAGCATCAGGGAACGACGAACCATGCGATCCATCCTTTGGAGAGCGGTTGTAGAGTGGAGCGCTGCGATAGGGGCGCACAGCCGTGCGCCCCTTCTCGCGGCGCTGCAGCAACCATACCGATTCGAAATAAATATGCAAGAGCGCCCTGCGTATACTGTTACAACCGGTGCGCAAGCGACGCACTGAGGCGCGACGCCCACAGTCGTGTGTGACCGAATCGCAACAGAAACAAGTACAAGGTTCGGGCCCCCCTCAAACTCCCGTTTCCCAGACCGAACGAACCCTGGTTTATTTCCATCCCATGCCTCCCCGTTTCCTTCACGTCGATCTCGATGCCTTCTTTGTCGAGGTCTGCCGCCAGCGTCATCCCGAGCTCAAGGACATCGAGCTCCTGGTGGTCGGGGGCCGGCGGGAGCAGCGCGGGGTGGTGCAGTCGGCGTCGTACGGGGCGCGAAAACACGGGGTGCGGTCCGGGATGTCGATCGCCGAAGCGGTGCGCCGCTGTCCCGGCGCCACATTCTTCCAGGGCTCATTTGCCCACTATATCGAAGCCTCCCGGACCGTGCACGGTATCCTCGAGCCTTTCTCCCCGGTGGTCGCGATGGCCTCGCTGGACGAAGCCTATCTCGATTTCAGCGGCACCGAGCTGCTCCATCCGGTGTCGCTGCTCCCGGTGGCGTCCCGCATCCGGGAAGGGGTGAAACGGGACACCGGGCTCGACTGCAGCATCGGCATCGGACCCAACCGGATGGTCGCCAAGCTCGCGTCGGACGCGGCGAAGCCCCGGGGCCTGATGGAGGTGCGACCTGGCTGGGAGGAGGGGTTCGTTGCCGGGCTGGAGCTGAGGGCACTCCCCGGCATTGGACCCAAGACTGCCGCAGGCCTCGCTCGGCTGGGACTCAATCTGGTCTGGCAGGTACAACAGATGGGACTGGAGGCGCTGGAGGGACTCCTGGGAAGCGAGGCAAAGGCGCTGAAGCACCGGGCCCACGGCCACGGCGGCACCACGCTGACCGCCAATCGCCAGGCCAAATCCATCAGCCGGGAGACCACGCTCTCCAAGGACAGCACCGACCGGGAACGGCTCGATCGCCTGCTGACGCTCTTTTCCGCCCGGGTCGCCGCCCAGCTTCGCGACGAAGGGCTTTCCGCCCGCACCGTACAGCTCAAGCTCCGGCACGGGGACTTCCATACCGTCACCCGGCGCATCACCTTGGCGCAGGCGACCGATCTCGACGCCGAGATCTACGCCGCGGCGGTGGAATTGTTCGGCCCGGCCTATGAGGAAGTGAGGCGGCGAAACCAGGGGGTGCGACTGATCGGAGTGGGGGTCAGCAATATCAATCCTTCGGAGCCGGCCGATCTCTTTGAACCGGGGCGACGCACCCGGCTCCGGGAGATCACGACCGCGGTGGACCGGATCAGGGGGAAGTACGGCTTCGATTCGGTCAAGGCAGGAAAATTGGTGCCGAAACCAAGGGACTGAGGACTGAGGACTGAGTGCTATGGACTGAGGACTGTGCTCGGGCCGCTCGAGCGGTCCTGCTTTACCTCGACCCGGGGATTCCGCAGGATGGCGTCAATCGCTGCCGCCGGGAGCGGTCGCGCGAAGTAAAACCCCTGCCCCAGCTCACATCCCAGCGCGAGTAACCCCGCACGCTGCTCCTGCAGCTCAATGCCTTCCGCCAGGGTCCGCAGCTTCAGGGTCTCCCCCAGTCCGATGATCGCCCGGGCCAGCGCCGAGCGTTCGACGCCCGCGGCGACATCGTCCACGAACGGCTTGGCGATCTTGAGAATGTCGAACGGAAAGCGCTGCAGGTAGCTGAGCGACGAGTAGCCGGTGCCGAAGTCATCGATCGCGAGCCGGACACCGAGGCGCTTGATCTCCTGGAGCTTGGCCAGTACCTGGTCGGTCTGCTGCATCAGGACGCTCTCGGTAAGCTCCAGTACCAGCGCGCCGGGGTCGCCGTCCCAGGCCGCCAGCAGTTTCCCCAGCCGGGAAACGACCTCAGGCTCGTGCAGTTCCCGCCCGGAAATGTTGACGAACACCGAGATCCGGCTCTCCGGGTGGTCCGACCGCCAGCGCGCAAGCTGGCCGATCGCCTCCCGCATCACCCACTGTCCCAGGGGAGCGATGAGGCCGGTCTCCTCGGCCAGGGAAATGAAGTGGAGCGGGACCAGCATGCCGAGTCGGGGGTGATCCCAGCGCACCAGGGCCTCGGCGCCAACCAGCAGGCCGGTGGCCAGCTCGACGATCGGCTGGTAGAAGAGCAGAAGCTGGCCGCCTTCGATCGCCTGTCGCAGGTCTTTTTCCAGCTCGAGCCGGTCCACCGCGTCGGTGTACATCCGCGGGTCGAAATCCACCTGGCGGCCTTTGCCCTGCCGCTTGGCGGCGTACATCGCGACATCGGCCATCCGAAGCAGGGCGTCCGCGGTGTCCTGCGCCGAAGGCCGTGCCACTCCGGTGCTGGCGTGGATCCGGAGTTCACTGCCGGATAGCACGAAGGGAGACTCCAGCGCCACGCTGATCCGCTCCACCACGGCGGCGAGACTCCCGGCCTGGTCCATGTCCTCGATCAATACCGCGAACTCATCTCCTCCCAGCCGGGCCACGGTATCGGATTCCCGTGCGCTGGCCTGGAGCCGCTTGGCCACCTCCACCAGGAGACGATCGCCTTCGCTGTGGCCCAGGCTGTCGTTCACCTTCTTGAAATCGTCGAGGTCGAGGAACATGACCGCGAGGGAGCCACCCTGGCGCGACGCCAGGGTCAGCGCGTGACTCACCCGGTCCCGGAAGAGCGCCCGGTTCGCCAGCCCGGTGAGCGGGTCGTGAAAGGCCTGGTGGGTGAGCTGCTGCTCCAGCTGTTTGCGCTCGCTCACATCGCGCACATTCAGGACGATGCCGGACACGGCGGGATCGGCCATGAGGTTGGTGCCGATGGTTTCCGCGTGCAGCCAGGAGCCGTCGGGGCGGCGCATCCGCCACTCCGAGGGCTGGGTGACCCCGCCGCGCCCCACCGCGTCGGCGAGAAATCCGCGCAGCTCGTTCAAGTCATCCGGGTGAACGAATTCCGACAGCCGCGCCCCCAGCAGGCGCACCGGGTCGTATCCGAACACCCGCCATACCGAGGGGCTCACGAACCGCAGGGTCGCATCCGGCTCGAGGATGAAGATCACGTCGCTGGAGTTCTGGACCAGGGAACGAAACCGCATTTCGTTCTGCCGGGCGGCGTTCTCGGCCAGCAATCGCACGTTCTGCCGGACGGCGAGAAACTGCCGGATGAGGACCAGGACCGTGATCACGGCCGCACCCAGTGCCACCCCACTAACGGGGTCGATCCATGGCCTCAGCGCGGCCTGGAGCAGCAGGGCGTAGGTGAGCAGGGCCGCGACGTAGGGCAGCGGACTCAGGGGCTGGGACGGCGTGAACCCCGAGTCGGTGCGGGGCGTCCCGGAGACCGGCCGGCGGAGATAGAGCGAGCCGCTCGCGATGAGGAGCACATACATGAGCAGGTAGATCGCGTCGGTCCAGACGGCGGTACGGCGGCCCAGATCGACCAGCTCGAAGTTGAATACCAGGTCCGCGATGATGCCCACCAGCGAGGCTGCGACCAGTAACCCGAACGCCCGGCGATTGCCGTCACTCGGGCGGCGGAGCAGGACCGTGGTGACGCCCAGCAGCACCAGCATGCTGGCCAGCGGGTAGGCAAAGGCGAGCAACAGCACGTCGATGTCGGACTGCCCGCTGGCCAGCATCGGGCGCACCACGAAATACCAGTTGAGGACGGCACCGCCCACCAGCACCGTGGCCGCATCGAGGGCGAACTTTCGCCACTCGTGCGGGGTCCGCCGGGCCAGCGGGAAGGTGAGCAGCCCGATCAGGGTCAGCAGGTTGTTGCCGAGGTAAAAAAGATCCGCCCAGGAGATGGGCGGATTGATGTTGAGGACGGCCCCGTAGTAGATCGAGATCCCGTTGCCGATCATGACCAGGAGGCTGGCCACCGCGAGCAGCCGAAGAGCGCGGCGGACACCGGGATCCAGCAACCGGTTGCGGGCCGAGAGGCCGAAGAGCATCACGACCGAGGCATTCAGCGGCATGAAGGCCGCGTTGCCGATGAAGTCTCTTAACCCCTGGCTCCCCCACCCGGAGCGTTCCCACACCATGTAGGCCGTGGCGTAGAGAACGGTGCCGATGGTGATGAGGCCGCCCCAGCCAGGAGCGCGGCTGGTCGTCGGGGGTGTGACAGGGTCAGGTTGTGACAAGGGGTATCGAAATCAGTGCAGGTCCTGCGAGTTGAACTTCAGCCCGACCGCGCCGCTGGTGGGACTGACCTGGCTTGCCAGGTTGGGGAACGTCGCGCTCCTGCCCTGGGCATCCATCACCTTGACCCCGCTGTTCTGGAAGAGCCGGTAATACCCGATCCGGGTCCGGGTCGCACCATCCGGCACGCCGCATCCGCAGTCCACCGCGCCCTGGAGACCGGCGTTGACAATCGCCCGCAGCGAACGGCCGGTGCTGTTGGTCACCAGCGGCGCAAAGAAGTTGCCGTCCGTGGTCCGCGCGGTGATCACCAGCGGCACGCTGCCCCTGGGTTTGTTTACCTGGAGGGTCCCCTGCATCATCTCTCCTAACGGACCGGCAGGTCCGACCGGCTGCACCAGGTACCACTGGGCGAAGAGACGCGCACCGCGTTTGAGCTTGATGCTGCGCTCCTCGCCCTCTGGAACCTGCAGCGTGGAATCGCCGACCACAACCCGCACCGGTTCCACC
>JBDTTZ010000021.1:0-1869 GCA_040008015.1 Gemmatimonadota bacterium | reverse complement strand
CACGATCCGGCAACCTGGGGACAAGCGTTGCCGGAGTTTCTGCGGTGGGCGTTCAAGCCTTGATGTATTCCCTGAATTCCGCTGCTTTCTTCTCCATCTCGGCGGCCGCGTAGTCCCGCACGTCCTGGGTAATCCGCATCGAGCAGAACTTGGGACCGCACATCGAGCAGAAGTGCGCCACCTTGGCGCCTTCGGCCGGCAGCGTCTCGTCGTGATAGGCCAGCGCCGTCACCGGGTCGAGTGACAGGTTGAACTGGTCCCGCCAGCGGAAATCGAAGCGCGCCTTGGAGAGCGCATCGTCCCACGGCCTGGCGCGTGGGTGCCCCTTGGCCAGGTCCGCCGCGTGGGCCGCGATCTTGTAGGCGATGACGCCGGCCTTCACATCGTCCCGGTTGGGGAGACCCAGGTGCTCCTTGGGAGTGACGTAGCAGAGCATCGCGGTGCCGAACCATCCGATCATCGCCGCGCCGATGGCGCTGGTGATATGGTCGTACCCCGGAGCGATGTCGGTGGTGAGGGGGCCCAGGGTATAGAACGGCGCCTCGTCGCACCATTCGAGCTGCCTTTCCATGTTCTCCTTGATCTGATGCATGGGGACGTGCCCGGGCCCCTCGTTCATCACCTGCACATCGTACTCCCAGGCGATCCGGGTCAGCTCGCCCTGGGTCTTCAGCTCGGCGAACTGGGCCTCGTCGTTCGCGTCCGCGATGCTGCCGGGCCGGAGCCCGTCACCCAGGGAGAACGACACGTCGTAGGCCGCCATGATCTCGCAGATCTCGCGGAACCGGGTATAGAGGAAGCTTTCCTTGTGATGGGCCAGGCACCACTTCGCGATGATGGACCCGCCGCGGGAAACGATGCCGGTCATCCGGTTGGCGGTGAGCGGGATGTACCGGAGCAGCACTCCCGCGTGGACCGTGAAGTAGTCCACTCCCTGCTCCGCCTGTTCAATCAGGGTGTCGCGATAGACTTCCCAGGTGAGGTCCTCGGGAGCTCCGCCTGCCTTCTCCAACGCCTGGTAGATCGGCACCGTCCCGATCGGCACCGCGGAGTTCCGGATGATCCACTGCCGAGTCTCGTGAATGTTCCTTCCGGTGGAAAGATCCATCACGGTATCAGCGCCCCACAGCGTGGCCCAGCGCAGCTTCTCCACCTCCTCATCTATTGAAGAGCTGACGGCCGAGTTCCCGATGTTGGCGTTGATCTTGACGTGGAAATGGCGGCCGATCACCATCGGCTCCAGTTCCGGGTGATTGATGTTGGCCGGAATGATCGCGCGGCCCCGGGCTACTTCCGCGCGCACCAGCTCGGCCGGCATGCCTTCCCGGAGAGCGATAAACTCCATCTCGGGGGTGATCTCGCCCTGGCGGGCATAGTGGAGTTGGGTTATGCGGCTCTTGCCGCGTAGCGCGGGCCGCACCAGCGTGTCGGGAATGAGTGCGCTGCCCCGGCTCCGGATCTCGGCCGATTCGACGTCCCGGGCCAGGATCCAGCCATCGCGCAACCGGGGAAGCCCTTCGCGGACGTCGTATCCGCGGGGGCCGCTGGTGTCGTACACCTGGAGAGCCGGCTCTCCGCCGGACAGGCTGATCTCCCGGACCGGCACCCGAACGCCGAGGGGCCCGCCGAGGTAGACTTTACGGGAATTGGGGAAGTTGCCGCCGTACTCGGGGTCGATCGGGTCGGCGGTAACCGGAATGCCGGTGACGAGGGTGGCCATGAATCGCTCCAGGGTGGAAATGAAAACGCCGCCCGGGTGGGCGGCGAGCGCAACATGGGTCTGCTCGTCGCCGCGCTCCCTCCGCCGGTCTAAACCGGATCAGGTTCCAAGGGTTTCTTCTCAATCCAGACTGGTGACAAGTGACAGGT
>JBDTTZ010000020.1:0-21219 GCA_040008015.1 Gemmatimonadota bacterium | reverse complement strand
CGCGTCGTGGCAGGTGGGGCACCAGGTCCCGAAGATGTCCACCAGCAGGACCTTGTTGCGGAAGCGGGCGTCATCCTGGGTGACGAGGTGGCCGTGCAGGTCGGGGAAACTGAATCGAAAGGCGCTGCTGGTATCGGCCCCGGTGATCTCGGTCGGCGGCTTGAGGTGAGGTTGGCCGGTGCTGCGCACCGCGACCCACGGGGTCTGAGTCCGGAGACCGGCATGGAACAATCCGCGGAGGGTGTCGCCGTCGAGCCGCCCGGTCAACATGTAGACGAACGACCCGTCGAAATGGCCCATCGAGAAGCTGTCCGCTACGGCGTGGCCCCAGAATAGTCCGTAATCTCCGGTGTTCGAAAGCACAGTTCCCTCGAGTCCCTTTTCCCCGTTTCGAAACTCGAAGACCCGCGGACTCTGGCGACCATCCTGGACGAACCATGCGTCCCAGCGACCCTCGATCCATTTCGGAGCGGGCTCGACCAGCCACTCGCCCCGCTCGGCGCGGAAGGGGATGACCCGGGGGCCGCGGTTCCCCACGTTGCGGTAGCTGCCAATCAGCGAATCACCCTGACGGTGCGCGGTGATGGTTGCCGCGTAGTCCGCGATTTCGATCAGCACTGAGTCCCCGCGCGCGTTGACCCGGGTAACCCGATTGCACGCATCACCGTTGCACAGGTTGCCGGAGTGGCCTCGGATGTAAAGGGAGAACCTGAGCGGACCACCGTCGATGTCGAGGACGCCGCGCCATGGACCGTCCACCTGTTGGGCAGCGACTGGCGCCGGGATCATCAGGGACAGGAGGGCGAGCAATGGCGCTTTCATCAGTGACTGGTAGCGCTGCTCTGGTAGCGTTCCCCCGCCTCGACCGGAGACGTGAAGGTGTTTCCGGGCCACGGGGCCGGGCAGGGATAGGTGGAGTTGTAGGCGCAGAAGGGATTGCGGGCGCGGTTCAGGTCCAGCCGGTAGCGACCGTCGGGCAAAGGCAGCAGGGTGACGAATCGGCCCGCCGGGTAGCTCCCCTTGTCGCTGGTGCCGTCGCGAAAGAAAATCATCAGCTCGGATTCCTCGGTCCCCGGCTCCGGGATACGGTACACCCGGAGCCGGATCGACCCGGCGCCGTCGGGCACCGTGACGCTCCCGACTTCCCGCGCCTCGACCTCGACTCCGTCGAGCGTGAGAACCCGCACCGGTTTCGGATTGGCGGGCTGCATCGCGCCGGTAAAGATGGCCCCTTTGTTGTAGGGGTAATAGGACGGAATCCTGGTTCGCCGCTGGCCACCGGCCACGACAAGAACGCTCCGCCCCGGCTCGCCGAACGCCGTCAATGTCAGCTCACCCGAGGTGACGGCGCGATTCCGGGGGAGGGCACGCGAGCTTCCGCCGATGGATAGCGTCAGGCTGCCGCGTTGCTCGCTCACCTGCGCGTCAAGGCCAGGGAACGGAACATCGGAATCCTCCGGGCCGATCCGCACTCCGTTAGTCCCGATGGCGACCACCGCGCGCGTAGCCATGGGTGAATTCGGGGCAGTCGCCATCCAAGCCGCGAAGTCCGCGCGCTCGTGCTCCAGGTCCGGTGGTGTCTGGGCCAGGAGTAGAGTCGGAACGAGGCTGACAAGAAGGAGGAGATTGCGCACGAATAGGAACTTAACGCTGCGAGACCGATTCAGCCTCGATGACGCTACCGCTTCAAAGACGGTAAGACGGGAAGACGGGAAGACGGGAAACCGCGGTAGTCTCACAATCCTTCGAATGTGACCAACCAAGGGCGTCAGGTGAGAAGAGGTCTGATTGCCAGAGCGGTTACCTACCGTCTTACCGCCTTACCGTCCTACCGTCTTTTTTGACGTTGAAGCCGGTAGCGTCTGGTCGGGGAACTAGGAACTTGCCCGTAACTCCCCAATCATGATCACCGGCGAGGTTGGCTGCAGCGAGCCACCCCGCGGCTCCAGGGTAACGGCGGCGTGCGTGATCGCGCCTTCGGGCAGCACGACGTTCTGAACCAGCGAATGCCCGCTTGGCTCGGAATTGAAGGTGATCGACGGAATCGGCTTGCCGTCCTTGATGAACCACAGCTGGTAGACCAGGCCGCTATCCGCCGGCGTCAGATGGAACGCGTGCACAATCGCCTGGTTCTTCTCCCGGTTCCAGAACAGCTGCACCCGGGGCTCGGGAGCGTTGGTCGTGCTGAGCAGGCTCAGGGTAACGCCGGGCTCCATGATGGCATTGAGGGTGTTCTCCCGCTCGGTGAGCCGGGTTTCCACCTGGGCCAGGGTCGCGCGGACGGAATCGATGGCTGCCTGCCGTGCGGCCAATTCCCTCCGGCTCTTCACCAGCATGGTGCCCAGTCCAACCGCCAGAATCAAGCTGGCCGCGAGGGCAATCCAGATCGGAAAGGGGACGCGGGGGGTCCGAGCCCGGCGATCAGCCAGGGGCACGACCTTCTCGCGCCCAATCCGCTGGAGGACGCGCTCCCGAAGTCCGGCGTCCGGCGCTGCTCCCCGTGCGCCTTCCGCCAGCAGCGCGCTGACTTCCCGGAACTCGGCCACTTCCCGCTGCGCGTCCCTGGAGCCGGCGAGATATTCCTCGAACGCACGGGTCTCTTCCGGCGACAACGCACCCAGTGCGTAGGCCGCGGCGAGATCCTGCATCGAAGTCTGTTCTCGATCGCTCATGACGCCGACTCGAAGTAGTAGGGCCGCAACACGTCCCGGAGCTTCATCATCCCGAGCCTGACCCGGGTCTTGATCGTCCCCAGCGGCTCCTTGAGCCGCTCGGCGATCTCGGACTGGGACAGTCCTTCATAATATGCCAGCTCGATGGCTTCCCGTTGCGGCTGCGACAGGGCGGCCATGGCGTCCACCACTTTGCGCTTACGCTCGTTCTGTTCCGCCTCGCGCGTCGGATCCTTGCCCCAGGTTCCCATCGCGGGTGCCCGGCTGTCGTCCTCCCGCGCCGCCGAGGTGGCCAGCCGCTCCCGGCGGTCCCGCGACCGCACCTGGTCCAGCGCCCGGCTCCGCGCCATCATCGTAAGCCATGCAGGGACCGAGCCGCGTTCGGTGTCGAACCGGGTGGCTTCCCGCCAGACCTGGGCGAAGGTCTCCATCACGACCTCCTCCGCGTCCGCCCGCTCGCCCAGGATGCGAAACGTGACAGCGTAGAGCACCGCACCGTACCGGTCGTATAGCTCGCCTACCGCGCGCTCGTCGCCCGAAGCGATCCGCTGGATCAGCGGGAGATCGCCGGTCGTCGCTTCCAAGGTGCCGCGGTCAGGCATGAACCATCTTGATGACGGATTTCCGGGTGACGAGTTGGACACGGATGCGCGAACTACCGCCAAGAGTCTAGCGCTCCGTGCCAACGGTTCACAAGACCCCAGAACGTTCGAGCCCATCAATCCGGCATGCGTGTGATGCATGACCATTCTACGCCGCCGGCCCGGATTTGGACCTTTATGGTATCGGCTTGGGATGGTCCCCGGGTGTGAACAGCAGGCTCCTCCGGGTTCCCCCCGACGTCACCTGCACAATGTTGACCTGGTCGTCATACAGCTCGCATAGCGCGCTGTTGCCAATCCTGGTGCCTTTGAGTCCGCCTGCCAGGGTCGCGGTGTAAGAGAACCAGGCTACGTCGGCCTGGTGCCGCACGCTCCGCCAGGTGAGTCGGACCGGGGCCGAGGAGGGCCCGGTAAGGATCAGGTTCCGCAACAGGTAGGGCCCTATACTGCTGTCGGCCGATGCCGCGGAAAGCACTCCCGTCACTCGTCCCGTTGCCGCCAGAGTCAGGTCATCCACGAAGCCACGAACCGTGATCGTGACTTCGACGCCCGCGACGCTCACCTCGGTAAGGGTGGTATGGAGGGGATGATCGCCCACTGGCAGTGCCAGCAAGCAGAGCATGGCGATCCGCGGCCAGGGGCGGGTCACCAGCTGCTCCGCTGGATCACCATCCGGGCGGCAAAGATCGCCACGACCAGCGAGACCCCGGCCACCCGGAGCCGAAACGCCGAACCCGCCGGCTTGCGCCATGCGCCGAGCGCCTGGTCCACCAGCACAAACCCCAGCGCCGCCATGCCCAGGATGACGAGCTGCCCGAGCTCGATGCCGACGTTGAACCCGAACAGCGGTACCACGATCCGGTCCACGAAGAGCGCCTTGAGATAGTTGGCGAAGCCGGCGCCGTGCACCAATCCAAAGACCCCGGCAAGCACCGCACGAAAATGCCGCCGGCCCGGCGACACCGTCTTCCCGATCGCCAGCAGGTTCTCGATGCAGGTGGCCAGGATCGTCACCGGGATCAGGAATTCGATGAGCCCCGTGGGGAGCGTCAAGGCTCCGGTGACCGCGAGCGCCAAGGTGATCGAATGGCCCACGGTGAAGGCGGTTATCACCCAGATGGCGCTCCGCCATTCCGCGACGCGATACACCGCGGCGAGGGCCAGCAGGAAAAGGATGTGGTCCGCCGCGTCCAGGTTGGCGATATGATGAAAGCCGAGCGTGATGTAGGTCGTCAGGTCGGACATGTCAGTTCTCCACCAGTCTGCGTGCCGAGGCGGCTTCGATGATCTGCGCGTGACGGAAGAGCTGCGGGTCCTGGGTCCCCAGTTTCAACGCCTGCTGCATCGCTGTCCGCGCCTCGACGACGCGGCCGTTCTTGTACAGCGCCCACGCGAGCAGGTCAAAGCCGTAGATGTCCTTCCGCTGCGTGATCTCCTCCTGGACTTTGGCCAGCACCGTCTTCAGGCTCCGGTCGTGGTCCAGCAGAAACAGCGACCAGGCCCGGTGAAAGGCTCCCGGCTGCCTCACGACCACCAATTCCATGGTGTGGTAGTACTCCTCGGCACCGGCGGAGTCTCCCTGCGCCGCGAGCGCATCGCCCAGGAGTCCCAGCGTGGCCGGATCGGGAACCAGCGCGATGGCGCGCTGTCCGTAATCGATGGCCGAGTCCCAGCGGTGCCGGGCGGATTCCAGCCGGCTCATCGCGGCCAACAGGCGATAGTCGTCCGGCGAAATCGCCAGCCCGGCCAGGTAATTCCGTTCGGCCTCGTCGAGGTGCTGGGACCGGAACGCCAGGTCACCCAGCCGGAGATCGAACCAGGCCTTCTGCTCCAGCGGAAGGTTGGGCTGCCTCATGGCGTCGTCCCGGGCCGCGAGCAGGATCATTCGCGCGCTGTCCGGGTGGCCGGTCAGCTCTTTCCATCGGGCCAGTCGCGGCGCGACAGTGAGCTTGTAGCCCCATGACTTGAGACTCTTGAAAGTCGAGTCGGCGGATGCATAGAGTCCCAGCTCCATTTCGATCTCGCCCAGCAGAGACCGATTAGAAATCGAAGTGGAGTCGTCCTGGACCAGCACTCGTGCCTCATCCAGTGCTTCCGCGAAGCGGTGCTGACCCATCAGGCTGAAGGCGAGAACCTGGAGCGCGATCCCGTTTTTCCTGGTACGAAGGCCAAAGGATTCCCGGGCGACCTTCTCGGCGCGAACCAGGTCCTCCGGACTTCCGGTTTGCCGGGCACGCTGGAGATACAGGCTGCCCAGCTTCGCCCGATCCAGCGCGCCTTCAGGATCGCGGGCGATACGGGCGGAGTAGAACACGATATCCGAATCAAGGACTGCCGCTTCGGTCAGTGGACCCCCCGGGGCCCGGGTTGCCGCCTGGGCCGTGCTTCGGCCGCTCACGGTCGCGATGGCCGCGATCACGGCCATTGCACCGGCCAGCACTGCGATCCTTCTCGTGGTTCCATGTGACATGTGAAGTCCACTATTGAGGCAATGCGGAAATGGATGAGTGGAGTCCGGAAACGGTGCACAGTTCCCTTTCCCCACTCACCCACTGCCCCATTTAGTTCGGCACCCCGACATACGGGAAGGCCGTCAGGAACTGCGAGTCGCTCGGCACGTTATCCGTGGTGAGGCTCGGCGTGGTGTGAGTCGGGTCGGCGCCGAACGGGTCGCCGAAGACAGCAAGCAGTGCCAGGTCAACCACGTCGTCGTCCAGCTTGCGGCCGCCGTACCCATTGGTGAACGGCGCCAGGTTGAGCCAGGTCAGCCAGCCGGCGTTGGTCGGATCTTTGTCCGTCTGCACGATGAGCATGTCCGGGATCAGCACGCTGCCAAGCACGTTGGCATACCCGGGATCGCGGCCGGCGACGCTGCCGGCACCGGTGAGAAAGCCGAGGATTTCCGGGGCGATCAGGGTCGCATCGTCCGACGGGCTGGTCGTACCATGCGTGGCGTGGCTCCGCTTGGACAGCAAAACCTCGCTCACCAGTGGATTGCCCAGCCGCTGCACCTGGTTATAGGCCCGGGTCTGGGTGGGTCCCGACCCGCCGTTGTTGTTGCTATCGTCGCTGCATCCGGTCGCCGCCAGGGCGAAGCCGAGGACCGCGGGAGCCAGTACCCACCGGCGCAGGCGATTGGAAATGTTCATGGACATGAAATGCGTTCTCCTCTGCGCTCAGTGCGCGGTTTAGCGGCTGATGGTGCCCCAGATGCCGAGCTTCGGGGTGCCACCGGCGGTGAGCTGGGACTCGGGAAGTTCGATCACGAGCGACATCACGTTGAACCCGTCCACGTAATTCTGGGCCGCGCCCGGGGCGCGGAACGACGCGCCACCAGCCAGCTGACAGGGCTGGGAAAGCGGACCGGTAACCGGCCGGCGGTCGGGAAGGATACAGAACGCCGCCTCGAGGTCGATGAAGAACGGATCGTCGCGCGGGCCGGCGAACACCTGTATGCCACTCGTGGTGCCCAGGACGGTGTTGATCGCTCCGGAGATGACCGGGGTGGCGTCAACCAGGGTGTTCATCATGCTGCCGACGACCGGGGGCGCCACCGGGCCATAGACTTTGACCTTCTGGTTAGCCCCGGTTCCGCTGAAGACGACCTGGATCACCTTGTCTTCGACCGCGTCCCCATCGTTGTCAATCTTGAACTGGTACAGCAGGTCCTGGTCGAACGACGCGCCTGCCGTTGCGGCGGGGGTCAGGAAAGCGCGGCTGTTCATGACCAGCGCAATCCGACCGGTGCCGGTGCCGGGAAAGGCATAGACGTCCGTCATGTCCATTTTGGGGTTCAGTTCGACTTCCGGAGTATCCTGGTGGTCCGACGCCACCATGATGCCCGTGCCTGCGGCGATGCCGACGGCGACCAGCCCCGCGGCGACAAGCCTCGCTCGTGTGAGATGTGGCCACTTCATAGATTCGATTCTCCTGCGTGGGTGGTGCCGGGTCCCGGTACGGTTGGAATTGGACCGCGGCGTTGGTGAGATGAGACTCACGTGTCTCATGTACGCCGCTCGATCCGGATCGGATTGGTGGGAGAATGCCCAGCGAAGGTGATAACAGTCCCCAGGAAATCGACGCCCGGATCGGCCGCGGCTCGACTGGGTGAGAGGGCGAGCGGATTCAGGAGCCGGCCATGGAGGTTCTTGCTCATAGCCGGAGTACGCGCTGGGGGAACAACCGGATTGGTCAGCGGGGCAGGTAGCTGCCGATCACGTTGAAGACGTAACTCACGTATCCCATCATCAGCAGGGTGATACCGGAATACCACAGCCAGTCACTGGTCGAAAGCAGGTAGGCTGCGAGCAGGGCGGTCGCCAGCAGGGCCGCGAACACCTGGATCAGCATGAGCATCCCCAGCCCGATGCCGGTCTCCATGAAGGTGCGCGCGCTCCAGAGCAGCAGCGCGGCGGCGAGGAAGTAATACAGCTTTACCGGGTGGACGCCGGCGAGGGTCAGGACCTGGAAAAGCAGGGGACCTGCCACCGGAAGCAGCCGGGCCACGACCAGCTGCCGGGTGGTGGGCCCGGCATACTTGTCGATTCCCTTGCGCGCGATGATCCGTCTGCGCCCGCCGCCACCCACGGTCACGTGATCTCCATGCTGCTTATTTCTGCCTGCACTGCCGGCATACCGGGCGATAGCCCTGCTGCCGGCGCCGCCACCACGCCCATGGCCCGTGCAGGTGCTTTCCACAGAACACCCGCTCGCATTTCGCGCAGGCACCACCCTCGGTGTGCTCGTAGTGGGTATCGCAGGTGGTGCAGCGGCGCAGCAGGATCTTGGTTGCGATGGTCATCGGGTCTGAATCATTTTCCTGGATGTTGCCGGAGTGGATCAGCGGAATATAGAACGTTCAACGCAGGCCGGGATAGAAACGCCAGCTCGCCTGGTAATCCCGGGTGAGCGGAAGCTGCCGGAGCCGGGCCCGCACCATCTCCACCGGCATGTTGCCGCTCTGAAGAATGGCGTCGTGGAAGTCCCGGTCCGTCATCTGGCCCGAGTCCACCAGCTCGCGGTGCAGGGCCCGGAACTGGAGGCCCCCGATCATGTAGGCCAGCTGGTAGAGCGGCGGGTACGAGCCGTTGAACGAGCGCCGTACTTCGGCGGTCGCGTTGGCGCGCTCGTGGCCGACCCGGTTCACCAGGAAGTCGATCGCTTCCTGAGGCGTCATGGTGCCGAGGTGAAAACGAAGAGAGAAGATGATCCGCGCGGCGCGGTGGCTGCGCCAGAAGAGCATGCCGATCCGCTCTTCCGGAGTCCGGGCAAAGCCCTGGTCCCACAGCAGCATCTCCCAGTAGAGCGCCCATCCCTCGGTCCAGAACGGGGTGGAGAAATCCTGCCGCTGGGTCTGGTACCGGTCGGTCATGTATCCCTGGAGGTGATGCCCGGGAATCAATTCGTGCATCACCGTGGCCCGGGCGAAGTACCGGTTGTTCCCCCGCAGCGTCATCATCTTGTCGTCCTCCCCCATCGCGCCGGTGGGGTAGGCCACCTGGATCACCTCGCCGCCCAGGAAGAACGGGCTCACCTTCTGGTCCTCGGGCGAGAGCATCTCCATGCGCCAGATCTCCCGCGCCATGGGCGGGATGGTGACCAGGTTGCGCGATTCCACGAACTCGATCGCCTCGAGCGCCAGCTGGTGGATGAGCGCGGGCTGCTGCCCGGGCTCCACGTACATCCCTTTCACCTTCTCCAGCGCCGCCCGCCAGTCATCGCCGAATCCCATCTCCCGGGCCGCCTTCCGCAGCTCGGTCTCGCACCAGGCAAACTCCTTTTCCGCGATCGCGACCAGCTCTTCGGGGGAGGAGGAAATCATCTCCGCGGCCAGCTCCGCCTTGAGCGCGTCAGCGCCGATCGGATCTCCGATGATGGGGTCGTCCTCTCCCTCCTTCACGCCGACTACGTTCTCCCGGAGCGCCTTGGAGTACTGCGCCAACCCCTCGCTCAGCTTGCCGTACGGAGCCTCCACCCACCAGGTGAAGAGCGGGTCATACCCGGAGTAGAATCGGTACCACCGGCCGAGGGTCTCCTTCAGGTCATTCAACATTCCGACGGTGCGGAAGGCGACGATCCTGGTCGCTCTGGTCGTGTCCCGGGCTGGTGCCGGAGCGGAAAGAGCTTTCCTGAGACTGTCGATCTGCCGGGTAACGTCGGCCAGCATCCGCGCCACCGCCGGCGCATTCATCGAGTCCATCCGGACCCGGGCTTCTTCCAGTCCCCGCAATTGGTCCGCGAACGGCGCCATCGTCATCTGCCGGGCGCGACCCTCCTCCTGGCTGAGCCGGGCCAGCTGGTGCCGCAGGTGATTATTGAAGAGGAGGTAGTCGATCTTCCCGTCCTCCGAGAGGGCGCTGAAGTCCAGCACCGCCAGCTGGCCCAGCCATGATGAGTAGAAGCCCCGAAACCGGTTCCGCCGCTCGGCGGAGTAGCCGACACCGTATCGCCGTTCGAGGGCCCCGCGATCGTTGCGATAGCGCTCCAGCACCGGGACCAGTTCGCTCGGATGCTGTGCGATCAGCCCGGTGAGTGCGGGCGCATCCGCCGTTGCAGTCGCCTGGGCCTCCGCCCGCAGGGCGAAAGCCACCAGGCCCAGCACGACGAGGCGGGCGGATCTCACTCCAATGGTTGCGGTCATGTCACCATTCAAAGAATCGCTGGGGACGGAACGCGGTGAGATCCTCAACCGTCGCTTCACCCTTGAGGAGCTGGGCGATGATCACGCCGGTGATTCCCGCCAGGAGAATCCCGTTGCGGCCATGCCCGGTGGCGTACCAGAGCCCTTCGACCCTGGGTTCTTTCCCGATGATGGGCAGCCCATCCGGCGTCATCGGACGCAGGCCGGACCAGGTGTCGATGACGTCCAGGTTGGAGAGGGCGGGGCAGAGCGCCGTCACCGCGGTGAAGATATGGGCCAGTCCGGCGGCGGTGACGTCGGTCTCGAATCCCGCGTTCTCCATGGTGGATCCGCCGATGGCCTCGCCGTCCCGCGCGACGATATAGGCGTCACCGCCGTAGACGATTGCCGGGGGAATCTCCGCCGGCCAGGGAAACGATGCCATCTGCCCGCGAATGGGAACCACGGGCAGGGGGCGGGGCAGCCCGGCCAGCCCGGCCGACCACGCCCCCGCAGCGACGACCACCTGCTCCGCGGGCCAAGTTTGGCTCCCGATTACCCCCGTGATCCGATCTCCTCGGCGCTCAAGCCCGATCACCGTTTCTTCCACGATCCTGGCGCCGGCCTTCTTGGCGTCCTGGAGCAGCGCCTCCACCAGCCGCCGGGGATGCAGCGCCGCCTCGTGCGGCGCGTACAAGGCCCCCCGGTTGGCGCCGACCCAGGGCCAGCGCGCGTTCACTTCATCGGCGTCGAACCAGTCGCAGACGTGTCCTTGCTGCCGCTGCCAGGCGACCCGATTCCTGAGCGCCTGCACATCGGCCTCGTCCAGCGCCAGCCGGGCAATGCCTTCCTGCCAGAACCCGATATCGATCCCGGTGTTTTTCTTGAGCGGCGCCGCCAGCTCCTTGTAGCGCTCCCGGCCCGCCACGCCCAGCTCAAAGAGCGGATCGTCGGGGCTGGCTTCGATCTGGGGCGCGAGCATGCCGGCGGCGGCGCGCCAGGATGCACCCCGGTCCGAGCCGCGTTCCAGGACCAGGACCCGGCGTCCCGCGCGAGCCAATTCCCGGGCGCAGGCGGCACCTATCGCGCCGCCACCGATGACGATAACTTCTTTATTGTCAGCCAATTAGCACTCGACGAAACTTTTTGAAACGTGCAGACGTACTTCAGGACAGCGCTCTTTCCTCGGAGGAAAATAGCATGTTCAGGAGCTTATTCGGGTTCGCGGTGCTGGCGGTCGTCGGCATCTTCCTGCTGCGGGTGGTTTTCGGCCTGTTCGGGTTCGTGGTAGGGCTGTTCATCCAGCTCCTGATCTGGGCCGCGATCGGCTTCGGGATCTACCTGGTGATCAAGGTGCTGAGCCCGTCCACTGCCGGAAGGATCAGAGAAGTGGTGACGGGCAAGCCGTAACAGGACGGTAAGACGGTAAGGCGGTAGGACGGTAAACAAACGGCCCCTCCAGAAGTCTGGAGGGGCTTGTCGTTACCTACCGTCCTTCCGTCATCGCGGCGACGAGCTATGCACGTGCTGGATTTTCCAGTGCCCGTCGCGCCCGGGCCGGAGCACGATGGTGGCACGGCCTTCTCGCGTCACTCCCTCGCGTGAATTCCAGCGGTACTCCACCAGTCCCCAGGCGAGCGCGCCCTGGATCTCCAGTTGGCTCGAGCTGATGGCGACCTCGCCACCGGTCCCCACGCCGGCAAAAAACGGGGCCCCGGACCGGGTGCGCCCATTCACCACGATGATGGCCGATGATGCGTAGAACGAATCGGCTTTTTGCCCCTGCGCCTCGGCCTCGAGCGCTCCGGTGATGACCGCGGTGACTTCGGCTTCAGCGGCATCTGCCCGGCCGCTGGCGCTGTTGTAGGAAATGGATGAAGTGCTTCGGGAACAGCCGAGCAGGACAGCAAGCCCGATGGCCAGCCGTGAAACATTCTTCATTTTCCCCCCAGGACCTCCAGTACGCCCCAGACCAGCAATGGAATGGTGAGCTCGTGATGCCCGGTAATCTGGATCCCGATGCCGCCCGCCTCGGTCGGCCGCTGTACCACGTTCATTTTGGGCCGGTAGTGTCGCTGCATGTCGAAATCGGCGGCGAGGAAGTGGGTGGGTTTTCCACCCTCCAGGTTCCGCGCAATGGTGAGCGCCTTGAGAAACACCTCCGGCATGATCACCGCGCTCCCCCAGTTGAGCACGGCACCACCCTGGTGCATCGCGGGGAGGCTGCCGGCCAGCCGGCGAAAATCCCGCGCCGAGGTATCTCCCAGCGCCGCTCCGTCAAAGCTGGGATGCTGATGGATGATTTCGGCCCCGATCGCCGGGTGCACGGTGACCGGCACGTCGTGCTCGAGACAGCTCAGCAGGACCGAGGCCTCCTTGCCGACCGTATTCGCGCGGGCGCCGAGGTAGCGGGCGAGTCCTTCCCCCATCCCCTGACCGGCCGCCGCCGCGGCGCCGATCGCGGCGTTCATCTCGCTCCCGGTCTCGTCCGCCATGCCGAAGCTGCCGTCGGCCAGGCCCTCGGCCACATCCTCGCTGGTGCCGCCGAACGCGGCCAGCTCGAAATCGTGAATCGATGCGGCCCCGTTCATGGCAACATGAGTAACGATCCCCTGCTGGATCCACTCTCGAATCAGCGGCCCCATGCCGACCTTGATCACGTGGCCGCCCAGCATCAGGACCACACCCTTGTCATCGTCATGGGCCCGGGCCAGGTGCTGGATGGCCACGCGGAGATCGTGGGCGGCGAGCATGTCGGGGAGACTGTCGAGAAATGCGTGGAAGGACTGGTCGCGGCCAGGCGGTTTGGCGAGGAGTGATTCCTCGACCTTGTTCCGGCGCCCGGCAACCGGGACGGTCTTGAGGCGGCTCAGATCCGCTTCGCGGTAACTCAAGGAGCGGAGCCGGTCGTCGCGGGTTGGCCCGGGAGGTTCATGGACTTGATCTTGAGGGTGACGGTGCCGAAGCCCAGCTTGGACCGGATCTGCACCGGGATGCGGCGGGCATCGTCGGTGAGCCAGATCCGGGCATCGGCCCGGGGCGCAAACATGCCGTTCTTTTCCGCGTTGATCACCGGATGCAGCACCAGGCAGGTGGTCTCGCGATCGGGCAGGTCGCACTTCTCGCGCTTCACCACCTCGATGGTGACCGGGTTCTTGTCCTGCTGGAAATAGCGATTGATGGTGTAAGTCTTCCCCACCTCGAGCGGCGTCGTCCTGATGTAATAGAAAAACGCGGCGTCGTCCAGCGGCTCGGTCACCGTGGGCTTCTGTTCCTTCCGCTCCCGCTCCCGGTAGAACCCGGAATCAGGGAAGATCTCGTAGTAGCGTCGGCGGAGCTTGCCGTCCTCGTCGAACTCCTGGTAAAACCGGAGTGATACCATGTCACTGGTGCGGGCCCAGGAGTGCATCACGTCGTCCATCTTGAAAACAAAGGTGCTGGCCTGAAGCTGGAAGCGCAGGACGAACGTCTCATACCCCCGAATGGTGTCCAGCCGTTCCACCGACATCGAAGCGGTACCGAGGGTGAGCATTCCAAGCTTTCCGACGTACCCGAACGCCTCCCCGACCTGAAACGGGTAGGGAGGCGCCGGGGCGCGCTCCGGCGCCAGCACCGGATTGCCGGGGCTGGCCTGGAGCAGAATCGCGGCAACGAGGGTGCGAAGCATCATACCATCTCCGTAGGCTGGCGACTCGGGCGCGGTGTTGCGGCAACCAGGCGGGTCACCGCTTTCAACCGGGGACCGGCTCGCCAAAGCTCGCGAGCCGTCGCCATCGGGGCCAGCCGGCTGGGCCGGGAGCGAATATCTCGACGCTCCACCGACTCGATTGTTTCGACCCGGCGGGCCGACTGAGCCGCCCGGGCGTAGAGTTCTGCGTTCGCCGCCCATCCATCAGTGGTGAGCAGCGGGCCAGTCTGAGAGCGAAAAGCATTCCGCAGAATAACCAGCCGGAAGGCCGCGAATCCTGACACAATGTCGGAAACCCCGGGAATCTTGACCGAATTCCGGAGCAGGAGGGGCGCCATCCGTCTCACCATCCGCGCCATCCTGGAGGGCTCGCCCTCGAGGCTAGATTGGGCCACCACAAGGTCGGCGCCGCTGTCAATCTGGCGAATCAGCTCGGGGATGAATTCGGCGCTGTGAGTGAAATCCGCGTGCATCAGGATGGCGCAATCCCGCTTGGGACGATCGGAGAGCTCCACCGCCAGCCGCAGCAGCTCCTCAACCGACGCGGCATAGCCTTTCCGCTCTTTGCGGTTGATGACCGTGAGCGGAAGCACCTTGATGTACGGCTCCAGCGCCTCGGCCGTGCGATCGGTCGAGCCGTCATTCACGACCAGCAGCTGATACTCCCGCGGAAACTCGGTGAACACGCGCCGGATCTTCCACAGGAGCAGCCCGACGGTCGAGGCCTCATCGAAGCTCGGAATACAGACGTAAATCACAAGTATTCAGCCATTTGAAGTCAGCGAACGATACACCGCCACGATGCCGTCTGCCATGGCATCGGCACTGAATCCAGCCAGCGCCCGAGTGCCCGCGGCCCGCACCATTTCGCGGCGTTGGCTATCAGTCAACAACGAATCCACCGCCGCGGCCAGGGCCGAAGAATCGCCAACCGGAACCAGGATCCCCGCGCCGTCGCCCAGGATCTCGGGAATTCCACCGGCCCGGGTCGCCGCCACCGGTACGCCGAGGGCGAGCGCATCGAGAACCGAGGTGCCCAGTCCTTCCTCCCGGGACGACATCACGAACACATCCGACTCGGCGATCAGACCCCACGCATTCGGGACGCTGCCAAGAAGATGAACCCGGTCAGTCAAGCTCGCGTCACGAATCTGTTTCTCGAGTGCTCCGCGCAGCGGCCCCTCGCCGGCGACTACCCAGTGCAGCCCCGGCCGGCGTTCGCGCTGCGCCAACGCCGCGCCGACCAGTATGGCCTGGTCTTTGTGGCCAACGAGTGCGGCCACATTGACGGCGACTGTCGCGTCGCTGGGCAGGTTCAATTGCTGCCGGATATTGAACCGGGAAGCCGCGCGCACCTCCGCGGCGTCAATCCCGGAATGCACCACGGTGATACGATCCGCGCTGATGCCGTCTTCCAGGAGAATGCTGCGGATCGCGCCGGAGATCGCGATGACCTTGTCGGCCCGGGCCCAGAAGCCGGGCCGGCGCAGGTGAAAATCCACTCGGCGAGTGACGACCAGCCGGGCAGTGGAGAAACGCGCCGCCACGCCGGCCAGCACCAGCGCATGGGCGTCATGGGCATGGAGAATTGTCGTTTGGGAGGACCGCGATCCACGGCGGCTTTCACGAATCGTAGTGATCAGCACTCGAGGGTCGAGACTGCTGCTCCACGCCGGGGTGCATAGCGGGACCGCCTCGCCCTCGAGCCGCCGGGCCAGCTCGGTGCTGCGGCCGGTGATCACGAGCTGCTCGACGTCGCCGCGCCTTGCCAATGCCCGGGCCAGCAGGCGGACCTGGTTCTGGCCGCCGCGCCATTCCCGCCCTGACGCGACGTGCACGACCCGATAACTCATGCGCCCGGTGAGGCCGTGCGGCGTTCCCGTCCCATTCTCGCCAGCAGGTTTCTGAGCTCGGCCAGGCTGAAAGGCTTGCTCAGATAGGGACGGCCTTCCCGCTCGAGAAAGCTGAGCGTATCGCCCCGCAGGGTGTCACCGGTACTGAACACCACGCGCTGGGCAATGGCCGGGTTTTTGCTAAGCAATTCCTCGTAGAACTCCTGGCCGCCCAGTCGCGGCATTCGCAAATCCGAAATAATCAGCTCGTATTCGCCCTGGCTGGCCATCTCCAGACCAGCCTGGCCATCGACGGCGGCCTCGACGGTATGGCCCCACGCTTCCAGCGTCGTACGCAGGTAGTGGACGATATGCGGCTCATCATCAATGAGCAGGATCCGGAGCGGAGCAGGCTCGACGGGGTCTCCCGCCTCTTTTCGAGTCTCCTCTTCCGCGTCTGGTGTCAGCGGCAGCTCGACCCGGAAGGTGGCTCCCTGTCCTGGCGCGGTTCGAAGGGTGATCCGGCCTCCATGCTCCTTGATGATGCCCTGGCAGATGTTGAGACCGAGGCCGGTACCCTGGCCTTCCGGCTTGGTAGTGAAGAACGGTTCGAAGACCTGGGCGGCCAGCGATTCCGGCATGCCCGGGCCGGTATCGGTCACCTCGATGACGATGGTTTCCGGCTCGGAGTAGGCTGTGATGGTGATCGCTCCCGGCTGCCCGGTGGACGCGATAGCCTGGGAGGCGTTGTTGATCAGGTTGACGAATACCTGTTGAATCTGGTTGGCATTGACCGGGGGGCCCGGAAGCTCGCTCAGGACGTTGAGCACTATCTCAACCCGGTCCGCCATCAGCTGGTTGCGGAGCAGCGTCAGGGTGGACTCGAGCAGGGGACCTATGGCCGCGTGTTGCCGCCGGTGCTCCTGCTTGCGGGCGAAACCAAGAAGGTTGCGGACGATCGTGGCGGCGCGGAGCGATTCCTCCTGGATCACCCGGATCGGCTCCCGGATGCTGGGCGGGACGTCGGGTGATTCCACCAGGAAATCGGCGAAGCCGAGAACCGAAGCCAGCGGATTGTTGAGATCGTGCGCGACGCCGGCGACCAGCTGGCCCACGGCGGACATCTTTTCCGACTGGACCAGCTGCTCCTGCAGGCGTCGCCGCTCGGTCCGGTCCAGGAATACCAGAACCCGCTGCTGCTGGTCGGACCCGGTGGTAAACGCCGAGACGGCAAACGATCGGTCCCCGGCGCGCAGGTCGATTTCGCGGCGGCCGCCGGATGCGTCCAGCGCCTGTTGCACGGCCTCCCCCCAGCTGGCGGGTACCAGGGCCATCCAGGGGCGCCCGATGACGTCAGCCGGTGAAGCGTTGACCAGGTCGGCAAAAGCGCGGTTGGCGCGGAGAATGCGTCCCCATCCGTCCACCAGGCACAGGGCCAGGGACACTGCGTCCACGGTCTCGGACCAGGACTGCCGGCTCTGCTCGACCTGGTCGATCAAGCGTCCGGCTTCGAGCGCGAGATTCGCAATGGCCGCGAAGGCCCGCAGGATGTGAAGGTCGCGCGGGCCATACCGGTCGGGACCGGCACCGAGTACCACCGCGCCGTTCGCCAGGCGGCCGCTTTCGAGCGCGATGCTGAGCCAGCAGGCGGGCAAGTCGGGGACCGGACGAGAGTCAGATGGAACGATGTCCTCGCGCTGGTGGGTCAGGAGCGGTTCCCGGCGCATCGCCAGGTCGAGAGTCGGCTCGAGCCATGCGGCATCGTCCGGCATGCTGTGCACCAGGTTGAGCCGGTTGGAGTCCAGGTCGAAGAACCCGACGCCGAGGACTTCGGGCCGGAACCAGGCGTCCAGCGCGCGCCCCAGCTGATGAAGAACGTCGTCGGGCCGGAGCCGGCCCGAGAGGTCGCTGCTCAAGCGGGTCAGTGCCTGGAGGAGTTCCGCCTCCGGGACACCGATCGATTCGTCAATTGAAGGAGATGGTTCCATGATCCTCGCCAACACCCGTGGAAGGCTCAGCGCCAACGATCTGCGCCTGGTCGTGTTGCTGATCAGCCAGGGCTCCGTTGCCCGGCGGATCGACGCGGAACGGCGACTGCAGGCGGAAGGGCCGGACCCGTTGCTGGACACGCCCGAGCTCGACGAGCGGCTCCTGGCCGTGCAATCGATGCTGGTCCCGTCGGAGGTGCTCTTCTTCTATGTATTAGTGCGTCGGGCCCTGCTCGCCGCCCAGTGTGATGACCGCGACCTGGCCGACTACCTTGCCGCGCTGCTGCTCGAATTCGGCAAGCGCGACCGCGCCTGGCGGGTGGACTGGAACGACGACCAACGCCACCGCTACCTGGTGGATATCGTCGCCGACGCCGATGCCACCGATGGCGACCGCCGCTTCAAGGTGATGGCACATCTCGGGAACTACTCGCTCTGGCTGGCCGGACTCTACCCTGATTACATCGCCGCGCGTCAGCTCCGCAAGGGAGGTCCCGGCATTTCCTATTATGAAGATCTCGGCGCCCGCGGCTTCGGCGCCGCCTCCGATCACGCGCTGGCCGATCGCTACGGACTCGACGCCATCTTTCGCACCGCGGCTGAGCGATTTCCCACGATTCGCGAGGCGCTCAACCGTGTAAGCGACCGGGTGCTGTTTCCCAACCTGCTCGGCGGCCCGGAGAAGCACTAGCGGCGCCCACCAGGGCGTGGAACAGCAGCTGGTCCGCTGATCCCGGCTCCTGGTGGAATTCCTCCGGGTGCCATTGCACCGCGAGCAGCCAACCGTCCGTGCCGGTTTCCTCCACCCCTTCGATTACTCCGTCCTCCGCCCACGCGGTGACTTGAAGTCCCGGCGCGAGATCCCGTATGGCCTGGTGATGAAAGGAATTGGTGACCAGCTTGCCGGTGCCGAGAGCCTGGGCCAGGTGGCTGGGTTCCTTCACCAGCACGTGGTGAGTGCGGGCATTGCGGGAGACTTCGGAATCGTGCTGGATGGCGCCCGGGCGTTCGCTGGGCAGGTCCTGCCAGAGCGTTCCGCCCAGCGCGACATTGATGACCTGGAGCCCCCGGCAGATTCCCAGGACCGGAAGCTTTCGCTGCCGGGCCGCCCCGAACAGAGCGAGCTCGAAGTCGTCCCGGGCCGGGTCGAGCGGTCCCAGCGCCGGCGAGGGCGGAGCCTCGTAGTGCTGGGGGTCCACGTCGTGACCGCCGGTGAGTATCAGCCCCTGGACCGGCGCCAGCGCCTGGGCCGCCGCTTCCGCTCCGATCGCCGGTGTCAGGATGATCGGAATGCCGCCGGCCTGGGCGATGGATCGCGCATACGCGGCGTTCACTCCGGCCCGATCGGTGCCGTCATAGCGGCGAATCGATCCCGAGATGGCGATGAGCGGCCGGTTCATTGGGTCAGAGAGTCCGGAAACAGCGGGCAGGCAGGGTCCTCGATCCGGCTGGGGTCCACTCTTACCCCGATCAGCTGAACCACGAACTGGCCGACCGACACGGTGCCGATGTGCGGTGCCCCGTCCACTTCGGAGCCTTCGTAGAGTACGACTCCGAGCGGCTTGTCACTGGTCTTGTCGATCACCAGCACCCCGAAGCTGACCTGGGTCCTGGGCGGCAGGGCGCCATTCACCCCGATCACCCACTGGCTGTCCGCCCGACCCACGATGGCCGAGTAGGCCGGGCCCACGGCAAGTCGAACCACCAGCTTCTCCGGCAGATGTTCCGGCGGAGCGGCCAGGGTCTGATTCGGGGTGCTGAATTCATCGAGCAGCACCCGGGGTCCCAGGACGGCATTCAGGCCGCACACCGACCGCGCGTCTCCCTTGCCGCAGGCCAGGAGGCCAATGGTAAGCAGGGCAAGGGCGGGTCCCGCGAGGGATCCTCTGGATCGAAGCATGGGGCAAAGATAATCGCGCCGGCGGCGGGAGAGGCGCCCCTCAACAGTTGACGGTCCCTTGGTCGGCCGGTAACCTTGTGGGGTCTAACTCAAGGTATGAGCTTCACATGCCGACCTACGAATACCATTGTTCTGCCTGCGGCCACGAGTTTTCCAAGACCGAGTCGGTCGCCGCGCACGAGCATGCCAGAGTTGCCTGCCCCAAGTGCAAGTCCCCGAAGGTGGAGCGCACCTTCAGCCCGTTCTATGCCAAGACAGGGCGAAAGTCCTAGGCGTGTTTGAAGGACTGCGGGCCCGGATCGAGCAGTTTCTCGCCCAGCACACCGCGCCCGGTGACCCCCGGGCTTCGGCCGCCCAGCTCCACCAGGCGGTGGTCGAGGCCAAGGTTGCCGTCTCCCAGATGAAGGATGGGCTGGTCGCGACCGAGCGGGAGCTGGTGATCGAGCGCAAACAGCTGGAAGACGCGGAGCGGCGGGGCAAGCTGGCCGCCGGCATCCCCGACCAGGAAACCGTCGACCTGGCGGAACGGTATGCGGCCCGGCATCGGGAACGGTTGCAGGTGCTGGAGCGGAAAGTCGTGGTCCAGCGGGACGAGCTGATGCTGGCCGAGCGAGAAGTTGCTGAAATGACGGCGCAGCTCCGCTCAGCCAAGTCGGGAGCGGGCGCGGCTGATGCCTCCAGCGCGGCGGCCTGGCGCGATCTCGAGTCGGCCGGCGCCAGCCGGCCCGGCACCGACCTGAACGACGAAATCCTGGGATCCCGGATCGACCGGGCCGCGCACGAAGCGGCGGCCGACGCCCAGCTGGCGCATCTCAAACGCAAACTTGGCAAAGACCCTGACAAGAAGTGACAAGAAGTGACAAGTGACAAGTGACAAGTAACAAGGAAGGAAACCAATGAGGGTTGATCACGGGGCCAGGCCATGGGTGCGGATGTCCCTGTCACTTGTCACTTGTTACCTGTCACTGGTGTCACTTGTCACTGCTCTCCAGCAGCCGATCCCGGCACCCGGGCACCTCAAGAAGCTGGCTCATACCTTCAGTATCGTCGCCTGGGATTCCGCTACCGGCGACCTCGGCGTCGCGGTGCAATCCAAGTTCCCCAACGTGGGTGGCATCGTACCATGGGCCCGTTCCGGCGTGGGCGCCGTGGCCACCCAGAGCCTGGGCAACACGGACTACGGGGAAAAAGGCCTCGACCTGATCGCGCAGGGTGCCACGGCCGAGGAAGCGCTCCGCATCATCATGCGGACCGACACCATGCTCCAGGATCGCCAGGTCGGCATGGTGGACGCCCGGGGGAACGCCGCCAGTTTTACGGGAACCCGAACCTTCGACTGGGCCGGTGGCAGGGTGGGGACTCCGGACGGGCGCACGACCATTGAAGGTGGTAAAGGCGCGGTGATCGTCGGGCATGGGTTTTCGGCCCAGGCCAACATCATGGTCTCGGACCAGACGGTAAAGAACCTGGCGGAGACCTTCGCCGCGACGAGCGGTTCGCTGGCGGACCGGCTCATGGCGGCGCTCAAGGCGGGACAGCGGGGCGGTGGCGACAAGCGGGGAATGCAGTCGGCCGCCTTGCTCGTGGTGCGGGCCCACGGCGGCTACCTCGGCGCCAACGACCGCTTCATTGATATCCGGGTGTACGATGCCCCGGACCCCATCGCCGAGCTGGACCGGCTTCTCACCCTGCACAAGCTGCACTTCTTTCCCAGCGAGCCGGCGGAGCTGGTTCCCATTACCCCCGAAATCGTTCGCCAGCTGGAGCCGATCCTGCTGCGCGAGCCGGCCAACCAGGCCGACAAGTGGCTCAAGGCCTCGCAGGGGAGCGCCAACCCGACCTTCCTGGCGGCGCTTCGCGACTTCATGTACTGGGAGAACTACGATGTGCGGGTACGGATGGACGGCAAGATCGACCG
>JBDTTZ010000019.1:0-5328 GCA_040008015.1 Gemmatimonadota bacterium | reverse complement strand
CCTCTTCAGGATTTGGCGGTCACGGCCTGGGCCGCGGTCCGCAACAGGGCCAGCTTGCGCCGCTGGTTCGCGGCGATGCTGGCACGGAGAAAAGCGTTGTTGGAGTCGCGCGCGATCGCGAGCCGCGCGTCGTCAATCGCCTTGTCGATCTTTGTCAGGCTCTGCCGGATCACCTGCAGAGTGCCGGGCTTGAGCACGGAGTCGCTGGTCGCGAGCAGCTGCTCCAGCTGGGCCACGGCGGTGTCGTACTGCTGGTCGGTAAGGCCGGCCTTCTGGATGTCCCAACCACCCGCAGCATGAGGCTGCTCGGCGACGACCGCCGCGCTGGTCGCCGGCGCTCGCCGGAGGAGTACGACCACCGTAGCCGAGAGGAGCAGGAGTACCAGGCTGGCCGCCAGCAGCAGCGGCATCCCGACGCTCACCCGGCGACCCTGCCAGGGCAGCGGGGAGCGGGCCGGCATTTCGATGCCCTGTTTGACGGCGGGCCACAGGTCCCGCGCAGTCGGCAACCCGGCATAGCCCGGCGCCCAGGCCTTCACCGCCCGGAGCTGGCGCAACGCGGCCGCGCAGTGCTGGCACTCGGCGAGATGGCGCTCCACCTGCGCGGCGACGACGGGGTTGAGCTCGCCGTCGAGGTAGGCGCTCAGCTGGTCCATCGGGTGCTCATTCATGGTTCCTCATTGATCACTGAGATGTTCCCGCAACATCATCCGGGCCCGGTGCAGCTGGGATCGGGAGGTTCCCGAGGTACATCCCAGCAGCGACCCGATCTCTTCGTGCCGGTAGCCTTCCATGTCGTGCAGGACGAAGACTTCGCGCGCCCCGTCCGGCAACTTGTCCACCGCCGCCTCGATCGCCACCCGGAGATCCGGTGTCGCCCGCCGGCTCGACTGCTCGGCGATCGCGATCTCCCCTCCCGTGTGTCTCGCCTGCCGGATCCCCCGCACCTGGCGCCGCCGGAGCAGCACGCTCACCGCCAGCCGATGCAGCCAGGTGCCGAACGCCGAGCGGCCTTCGAACTGGCTCAGCTTCTGCCAGACCCGGATGAAGACATCCTGCACCGAGTCGTCCACGTCGTCCCCGCCGAGCAGCCAGCGGGCGAGCCCGTTGATCTTCTCGACATGCTTGCGATACAAGCGCTCGAAGGCGGCCATATCTCCAGCGGCAGCCAGGGCGACGTCATCCACCTCGGTCGAGGCGCTGTAGTCCACAGATTCCGATGTCAGAGAGGCCACTCCGAACGCCCAGGGTAAGATCTCGGGGTATTCGATACCTGAGAGGCCAAAGGTGTTGGAATCAGGTTCCTTGGGGAGGGCAATCGGCACATTTTCGGGGCCTCCTCGGGGAGAGAGCCGAGGACTCAGATGCAGTTGCAGTTGCTGGCCTCAGCGTAATACTCAGCGAAAATCAGCTGCTCTGCGGTACGCTGTTCTCCGCGCTCTCAGCCTCCTCCAGCGGGCAAATGGGCGCCCCACCAGCGCGCGGCCCGGTCCCCATCCCATTGATCCGGCAGGGAGATCGCGCCCAGGCGCCGGCTCAGCTCCTGGGCCGTCCCCGGGCGGTCCCCGGGAGCCTTGGCGAGGCAGGCCAGGATGGCCGCGTCCAGCTCGGGCGGGATGGCGAATTCGCTCCGCTGCGATGGCGGCACCGGCGGCATCCGCACGTGCTGGGCGATGATCTGGATACTGTTGTCGCCTTCAAAGACCAGCCGGCCGGTGAGCAGCCAATAGGCCACGCAGCCCAGGGCATACAAATCGGTCCGGCCGTCTACCGCTTCGCCCAGGGCCATTTCAGGCGGCATGAACGCGGGGGTGCCGGTAGTGGCGTTGGGGGCCGTCAGCATGCTTTGCTCCCGCGAACTTTCCGCGGACTTGACCAGCCCGAAGTCCAGGATCTTCACGTAATCGTGCTGCAACCCCAACCGGCAGAGGTAGATATTCGCCGGCTTGACGTCGCGGTGGGTGAGGCCGCGCTCATGGGCCTCCCCCAGCGAGTCACAGGCCTGGCGCAGGATGGCGATGGCGCGGGCCGGTTCCACCGGGCCGAAGCGGCGCACCAGCTGGTCGAGATCCACCCCGTCCAGCAGCTCCATGACGTAGTAAAAGGTCCCGTCCTGCGAGATCCCGAAATCGAAGAGCTCGATGGTGTGGGGCGAGCGGAGCGACGCTGCCGCCTGGGCCTCGCGCCTGAATCGCTCCTGCACCGTGTGCGCCGCTTCGGCATCGGCGGCGCCCAGCCGCTCGGCCCGGATCAGCTTGATCGCCGCGGGCCGGGCAAGCAGGCGGTGGTTCGCCCGCCAGACCTCGCCCATCCCCCCGGTTCCCAGCCGTGTGTCCAGCTCGTAGGCGCCGAGCTCCCGGGCTTTTTTCACCTGGTGGCCCAGCCCGGTGAAAATGTGGGAGATGACCACCGCGACGCCGACGCAGATGAAGTTGGGGGCATGGAGAAAAAGCGCCGTGGCAATCGTCGAACCCACCGGGTGCAGCACGCCCTGGTGGGCCAGCCACAGCAGCCAGGAGATCGGATCCATGCATGCCGAGATCAGCGCCGCCCACAGGGTGAACCGGGGCAAAGTAGGGAGCACCGCGGCGAAGAGCAGTATGACGATGGCGATCCAGGATACACCGTGCTCATCACCGGGACTCTGGACCAGCCAGTGGTTGGCGTAGCCGATCGCCGCCGCGGTCAGCACTTCGTAGCCCAGGCCGAGATTGAGAATGAACCGGGGATCCCGCTTCGGATTGCGGGAGATGTAGTAGATGGTGAGCGAGACCGCGACCAGGAACGCGACCAGCACGTCGAACGCAAAGTCGCTGCGGATGACGTCCCGCCCGGTCCACCCCAGCCATCGCCTGATCACCTGGAAAACAAGAAGGTTGACCACCCACAGGCCCACTCCGACCAGACACACCACGCCCAGCCGGCGCGAGGCCTGGCGCAGCAGGTCCTCGGGCAGGGTGCGCTGGACGTCGGAAGACATCACCCCCGGGGAGGAGGGCGTGCTGAGCCGGGCCTGGAGTCGTCGAACATTCATGGATTTTCTGTGGCGCGGGTGATTTCAGGGAAAGGTAGCAAATGTGGGATTGTGGGAATATGGGATTGTGGAAATATGGGAACAGCCTGGAGTCATTCCCGCATTCCCATATTCCCACATTCCCGTATTTGATAAAGTATCTTTCTGAATGCCCTCTCGAATTTTCTTGTTGAGCCCGGCGTGGTGCGGCGGCAAGCGAGCGGCGGTGCTGTTGCGCGCAGCGGCAACTTTCCCCCTGGCCACCCGGTTGCGCAGCGAAACCGGCGTCCCGCTGGGTGAGGTGTTCAGTTTTCTGAGCGGCCTCTATTTTCGCGGCAAGATGGCCTACGCCCGGGAGTTTGCCCAGCCGCTGGGTGGCGAAACCGGGATGTACGTCATCACCCCGACCCGGGGGCTGGTGCACCCCGATACGCCGGTCACGGTGGCCGACCTCGAGGAGTTCGGCGCCGTGGACATCGACCAGGATGATGCCCGCTACACGGATCCGTTGCTGCGCGACGTGGGGCGCCTGAAATCCAGCGTCCCGGAGCTGGAGGTGATTCTGCTGGGGAGTGTCGCCTCGGGGAAGTACGTCGAAGTCATGGCGGACCTGTTGGGGGAGACCCTGCTTTTTCCCTCGGAGTTCGTAGGCCGGGGGGACATGAGCCGCGGCGGGTTGATGCTGCGCTGCGTGAAGGAAAACCGCGAGCTGACCTATATCCCGGTGGCCGGCGCGGTGCGCCGGGGCCCCCGGCCTCCTAGGCTCGAGCGCATCCGGTGAGCCCCAAGCCGCTCGAAGAAGGAATGCATCGCGCCACCCGCCAGGGAAAGGCGGAAAAGGCGGAAAAGGCGCCGGCGAAGGTTCCCGCGATCACGATTCCCGCCGATCACAAGAACGCAGAGATTGTTGCCGGCGACAAGACCGTAGCGCTGACCAACCTCTCCAAGGTTTTCTTCCCGGAAGAGGGCTATACCAAGCGCCACCTGCTTCAGTACTACGCCGACATCGCTCCGGCGCTGCTGCCCCATCTCCGCGACCGGGCGATGGTGATGAAGCGCTATCCCAACGGGATCCACGAGAAGTTCTTTTTCATGAAGCGAGCGCCGGCGCCGAGGCCGGCCTGGATCCAGACCTGCACCATCGAGCACTCCAGCGGGAACGTGATCGATTTTCCGATGATCCAGGATCTCGCCGCGCTGCTCTGGGTAATCAACCTTGGCTGCGTCGATCTGAACCAGTGGTATGCCCGCTGCGACGACGTGGACCGGCCCGACTATCTGCATTTCGATCTCGATCCCGGCCCCAAGGCCGGATTCGCCCAGGTGCTGGAGACCGCCGGGGTCGTCCACGAGGCGCTGACCCTGCTCAAGATGCCGCACTACGCCAAAACGACCGGGAGCCGGGGGATTCACGTCTACGCGCCGATCGTGCGGGGCCCCACCCAGAAGCAGGTGTGGTCCTTCGCCAAGGCGGTGGCGCATACCCTCGCGTCCCAGTACCCCAAACTGATCACCTCCGTGTACGCACTCGCCAAGCGGCCGGAGGACAAGGTGCTGGTGGACTACAACCAGAACGCGTGGGGCCGCACCCTGGCCTCCATCTATTCAGTTCGGGCGGTGCCCTCCGCCCTGGTCTCGACCCCGGTGACCTGGGAAGAGATCGACGCCGGCATCAGGCTCGAAGACTTCCGGATGCGCAACGTGCCGGCCCGGGTGAAGCGGCTGGGCGACCTCTGGAAACCGCTGCTCCAGGAGCGGGGCCGATTCCCGCTCGAGAAGGTGCTGTAATTGCCGGCCTGGCCGACTAGCGGGTGCTCCCGGTAGAGCTTCGCGCCGGAACCTGGCAGGCTGGCCACACGCCCGGCTCGCCCTGCGCGTTGGGGGCCATGACGCGGCAATCCCGGGGAATGGTTCCCGGATCTTCCGACGCGAGGTACACCAGCATCGCCGTCAGGGTCGCATTGCTCTTTACTTCATCAAAGACCACCTTGTCGAAGCTGTCGCGGTTCAGCATGGTGATGGTCCCGGTGCCGTTGTCGGATGCGCGCTGGAGCCGTCCCAGGAATCGAAGTGGGCGGAAAGCATGACATACTCATTAGGCTTCTCCACGCCGGGAATCACGGCGATGGTATTGAACACCGGGACCTCGCCCAGGGCCTCGGCCTGCGCTTCCACCTGGATGACGGGCGACTGCCGGTTCTCCGCGAGACGATAGACCAATCCGTAGTCCTCGCAGCTCAAGTCGAGGGTCGGAACCCGCCTGGTGCGAGCGTTGAAGATCTTGGTGACTCCCCACCCGGCCGACCAGGTCGAGG
>JBDTTZ010000018.1:0-1651 GCA_040008015.1 Gemmatimonadota bacterium | reverse complement strand
AATCTTCCAGAGCTCGGGAAGGACCAGCTCCCGGAGCCGGGCCCAGAGCTCCGGGTTGCGGAAGAACTTGGTGACGTTGATGGTGAGCGCATCGGCCAGCTTCTGGTACTCATCCGGCGCCCGGTCGAGAATCGCCAGGTATTCTTCGTAGGTATGCACGTTGTTGGCCCGCATCCGCACGGCGATGCGCCGGCGAAGGACGCGCGGCTTGTACGCCTCGGTCGCGAAACCCGAAACCTGGAGGATCCGGCGCGACAGCCGCTGGAAGCCGGACTCGTCCGGTTCACTCACGACACCGTACCCAGGGTATCGAGATTGGTTCGCGCAAGCTGGTGCCCGGGGTTGATCGCCGTGGCCCGCTGCCAGCAGGCGCGAGCCCGGTTCTGATCCCGGTGGCGATAGGCAATGTTGCCCATCTTGAAGTAGAGATCGTCCCCCAGCTCCGGGTTCAGTTTCGCGGCCCGCTCATACGCTTCCAGGGCCTCCTCGTAGCGGCCACCCCGATAGAGCAGGTCCCCCAGGTTCTTGGAGATCTGGGAATAGGTGGGCTCGTCGGCGTACGCAGCACGCGCCATCTCTTCCGCCTGGGCCAGGTCCCCGCCCAGCTCAAGCATGACGGCGAAGTTGTTCCGGAGCACGGCGCTCCCGGGATGGGCGGCGACTCCGGCTTTCGCGATATCGAGCGCGCCCGGCAAGTCATCCGCCCCACCCGAAGCCAGCGCCGCGGCCCAGAACCAGGTCGCCGGGGGAATCCGGTCCCCCCAGACCTCCCTGGCCCGGGCGAGGCGTGCCACTGCAACTGAAAAGTCACCGCGTTTCAGCGCGATGATACCCCAGCTCAGCATGTACCGTGCGTCATCCCGCGCCCGGGTGACAGCATCAGCAAAGGCAGCCTCGGCCTCCTCGAGCTTGCCCATCTGCTCCAGCGCGAATCCCAGGTTATGCAGAACCGAGGCGCGGGAACCGCCGATTTCCGCCGCCTGCTTGAGACCGGCCACCGCTTCGGGCCACCGGGCCTGGCGCAGGGCGATCAGCCCGAGATAGAACGCCGAGCTGGGCTCCCGGGGTCGGAGCTCGGCGACCCGGCGGAACTCCCGCATCGCCTCGTCCAGCATGCCGGTCTTATAGAATGCGATCCCCAGGTTGCGATGCTCCTCGACCCGGCCATCGCTGACGTTCGGCACCGGTGCGGCCGCAGACGACCCGACCCGGTGCACGAACCCGGCGGTGAGCAAGCCGAAGAGCGCCTTGCCGGCCTCGAACTCGATCAATCCCGAATCGTCGAAGACCTGCTGAGCGTCCCGGAAGCCGTCGAGCAACGGCACGATGCGCTGCTGGGCGGGGGACAGCGTAACGTCGGCCGCCAGGAGATGCTCCCGGTCGATCGCGAAGATGAGATCCATGCTGGGAATCTTCTTCTCGATCAGGCTCCATTCGTCCACCCGTCGTGCGCCCTCCAGCAGCAGGGACTCGGGGTTGATGGAGACCAGAAAATCCTCCCGCTCCGGGCGCACTCCGGCTTCGAAGTTGAAGGTCCCCGAGTTCCAGGTGAACAGGTAGTAGACCGCCTCCTCGATCTGGAGCCGCATGTATTCCTCCAGCTCCTGGCGGGTGATCGCGTTGATCTCGACCAGGATCTGGCCCAGCTTGG
>JBDTTZ010000017.1:0-4814 GCA_040008015.1 Gemmatimonadota bacterium | reverse complement strand
GCGCGCGCGACGCCCGGGCGTAGAGCCGCGGGTTGGGCGGCAGGATCACCAGGTCGCGACAGAGTTTCCGGGCGCGGGGCAACAGCATGCCCCGGGTGATCCCGGCCAGCCGGGCTTCATCGGACAGCGCCAGCACCGTGGCGCGGTCGGCTCCCGGCGGCGCGATCACGATCGGCCGGCTCCTCAGGGCGGGTGCCACTAATCCCTCGACCGTCGTACAGAAAGAAGGTGGGTCGATAAAGAGGATTGATTTCATCAGAGAGAACCCAGAGAAAATCTCCTCGCGAAGAACGCGAAGTAGCGCGAAGGCCGCGAAGAACAACAAATGCTTTTACAACAATTTGTCATAATTGTTTTTCTTCGCGTTCACCGCGTGTCCTTCGCGCCCTTCGCGAGGAGCTGTTGCTGTTCTCTGCGTCCTCGGGCGGGTCTTAGACCCGCCCCTATTCGAACAACGATTTCTGCTGACTCGGCGCGCGGGGGAGCCGGCCCTCGGCCTGGCGATACTCGCGCATGTCTCCCGTCGCGAAGCCGTATTCCCGCTGCAAGCCGCGGAGCCGTTTGCTCAGCGCCTGCTGGTATTCCCGGGTGACATACCAGCGGCCGTCGAAGTGGCGGCGATACCGCTCGGCCATTTCGGGGAATTCCCGGGCGAGATATTCAATGAACCGGGGACCCAGCACCGGATCGAGTCGCAACGCGGACCCATGGGCGTAGACCGCCTTGGCGTCGCTCGCGGCCTGGAACAGCCGGGCCAGCCCGGGCCGGTCGTCGTTGATGCCGGGAAGAATCGGCGCGATCAGCAACCCGGCGCGGACGCCTCCCTTGAGCAGTGTTTCCATGGCGCGGAGCCGAGCCTGGGGAATCGGCGAGCGCCGCTCCAGCCGGCGGGCCAGGATCGCGTCCGCGGTGCAGAGCGAGATGTTGACCGTGACTTCGTGCCGGGCAGTCAGCTCCTGGAGCAGCCGGAGATCGCGGGTGACCAGCGGAGACTTGGTGATGATCCCGATCGAAAGCCCCTGGTACTGCTTCAGCTGTTCCAGCAGTTTCCGGGTGAGCCGGAACTTCCGCTCGGCGGGCTGGTAAGGATCGGTCGCGGTGCCGATCACCAGCGAGCTGCCGTCCAGCCTGGCGGGATCCAGGGTGCGGACCAGGACGTCGGCGGCGCCGGTTTTGACGAGGATGCGGCGCTCGAAGTCGTCGGGAGTCCAGGCGACCTCACCCCCTGACCCTCTCTCCACCTCACCCCCTGTCCCCCTCTCCGTAAACGGCGAGGGGGAACTACCCGTCAGTTCCTCGGTGAGCAATTCCCCCTCTCCATTCATGGAGAGGGGGTTAGGGGATGAGGTAGTCGCTCGCTCCAGCGCATACCGATGGGTGTCCCGCGCATAACAGTAGGTGCAGCCGAACTCGCAGCCCACGTACGGGTTTAACGACCAGTAACCCATGCCGGTGCTGGCCGGCGTGTTGAGCACCGACTTGACCGGCCAGGCGATGAACCGGGTGCCGCGCTGCCGTTCGTCGAGGACGGGAAGCGGGGAAGACGGGAAGCTGGGAAGCAGGTTCAACTGCCGCTTGAGACCGCTTCGCTCACCTACTGTCCCGCTTCCCCCGCTTCCCCCGCTTCCCCCGCTTCTCTGCTTCCCCGCTATCCGCATCTCGCCCACCCGCACTGGGCGCAGTGCACGCATCCCGAGTTATGAATGACCGGACCGGAGCAATCCGGGCACACGCGTATGATTTGTAAAGTGCTGGTGTTTAATGGCTTAGAAAGCTGGAACTGGCGTGGGGTTGGAGTGGGTGACATGGGACCTCTGAGGTTTCCGGGGCGCTTCGTGGTCAGTAAACCGAATATATCCCGAAAATATCCCACGTCAATCAATAATATTACCCGGGTTAAACAAAACGACCGGAATTGCCCTCATCGCCGCTCTGAGCTGACACCGATTCAAGAAAAGGTTCCCTCACGACGGCCAACCAGGTTGCATAACTGAACGGCATGGCAATCATCCCAAACCTTCGCAACGCTGAAACGGATCACCGGCCGCATTCGTCGGAGGGCAAGCTTTCTGCGCCGAGTTCCATTCCCGAAATCCTTTTCCCAGTGCATGTTGTCAGCGCCCTGACTCTCATTCTGGAACCCTGCCCATGACCGATCGTCGCGACTTTCTCAAAGTGGCCGGTATCACCACCGCCATGCTGGCCACCGATGGCGCTCTGCGCGAGGCGTTCGCCAAAGTGCTGCGCCCGCCGCCGCCCGCCGGTCCCCCGATGGACCCCGCGATCCGTGACCTTCTCATGGAAGCGCTGAACGCGGCGAAGATGTCCGGCGCCGGCTATGCCGACGTGCGGATCGGGCGGCAGCGGCAGAACTTCGTGTTCACCCGCGAGCACCAGATCCAGAACGTGGTGGACACCGACACGATGGGATGCGGGGTGCGGGCCCTGGTGGATGGAACCTGGGGATTCGCGGCGACCCAGCAGCTCACCAAGGACGCCGTGGCCGGCGCGGCCCGGGAAGCCGTCGCCATCGCCAAGGCCAACCGGATTGCGCGGGATCGCCCGGTGGAGCTGCTTCCCTCACCGTCCTATCCGGACGTGAGCTGGCAGAGCGCGTTCAAGGTGGATCCCTGGACCATCTCGGTCGAAGAAAAGGCCGACCTGCTGCTCCGGGCCAACGCCGAGGCGCTGAAAGTGGCGAACGTGAAGTTCGTCAACAGCGCGCTGTTCCTGGTCAAGGACGAGCGGAATTTCGCCAACACCGAGGGCTCGGTCATCGCCCAGATGTTCATCCGCAGCTTCCCCACGCTTTCGGCGACCGCGGTGGCGCCGGACCGCTCCGATTTCCAGCGCCGTTCAGCCGACATCGCTCCGATGGGGCGGGGATGGGAGTACGTGCTCGAAAGCGACATGGTGGGCCGCGCGGGCGGCTGGGCGGAAGACGCGGCGCAGAAGCTGACGGCCAAGCCGGTGGAGGTCGGCCGCTACGACCTGGTGCTCCACCCCTCCCACCTGTGGCTCACCATCCACGAGTCGATCGGCCACCCGACCGAGCTGGACCGGGCCATGGGATACGAAGCCAACTACGCCGGGACCAGTTTCGTGGCCCCGCCCGACAAGATGCTGGGCAAGCTCAAGTACGGCCCGGAATTCATGAACATCCAGGGCGACCGGAGCCAGGAAGGGGCGATCTCCACCATCGGCTATGACGATGAAGGCGTGAAACCCGATGACTTCCTGATCATCAAGAACGGAATCCTGAACGACTACCAGACCACCCGGGAACAGGCCGGCTGGCTCAAGTGGTGGTACGACTCGCAGGGTCGGCCTACCCGCTCCCACGGCTGCTCCTACTCCCAGGGCTGGGGTGATGTGCAGTTCCAGCGGATGCCCAACGTCTCGCTGCTCCCCGGCGCGGATGACCACTCCTTCGACGACCTGATCGCCGCGACCGACAACGGGATCGCAATCGAGGGAGACGGCTCATTTTCGATAGACCAGCAGCGCTACAACGCGCAGTTCGGCGGGCAGACATTCTACGAGATCAAGGGCGGCAAGAAAGTCGGCATGCTCAAGGACGTGGCCTATCAAATGCGAACCCCGGACTTCTGGAATTCCATGGACATGATCGGCGGCAAGAGCAGCTACCAGATGGGCGGAAGTTTCTTCGATGGCAAGGGACAGCCGGGGCAGAGTAATGGCGTCAGCCATGGCGCGGTGCCGGCCCGGTTCCGCCAGATCAACGTGATCAACACCGGGAGGAAGGCATGAACGGCTCGATTCCCTCCCGGGAGCAGGCCCAGGCGTTGCTCCAGCGGCTGATGGGATTCTCCAAGGCGGAGCGGGTGCAGGTAAACGTCAACAGCTCGGTGACCGCGAATACCCGCTTCGCCGCCAACCAGCTTTCCACTTCGGGAAGCGTCCAGGACACCAGCGTTGCGATTCAGAGCTGGTTCGGCGCCCGCCATGCCGTCACCACCACTAACGACCTGTCCGACGCCTCGCTGCGCCACGCGGTGGAGTCGTCCGAGGCGCTGGCGAAGCTGGCCCCGGAAGACCCGGAGGACATGCCGCTGCTGGGGCCCCAGACCTATACGCCGGTCCAGGCCTTCTTCGATTCGACCACGAATCTCTCTCCCGCCGATCGCGCCCAGGCGGCGATATCGGCGCTCGGCGTTACCCGCGCCTCCAGCGATCTGCAGGCGGCAGGGTTCATCGTCACCGGCGGCAGCGCCTTTGCCCTGGCTAACAGCGCCGGTCTCTTCGCGTACCACCGGACCACGTCGGCCAACTACACCCTGACGGTGCGCACGTCGGATGGCACCGGGTCGGGATGGGCCGGGGCCGATCATCCGGATTGGAACCAGCTCGACTTCAAAGCGGTGAGTGAGCGGGCGATTCAGAAAGCCCGCGCATCCCGCAACCCGGTCGCCATCGAGCCGGGGCGCTACACCGTGATCCTGGAGCCCCAGGCGGTGGGCGACCTGGTGCAGCTGCTGCTCTTCTATGCCGACGCGCGCTCGGCCGACGAGGGCCGGAGTCCCTTCGTCAAAGAGAGTGGCGGAAACAAGATCGGCGAGAAGATCCTGGACCAGCGGGTCTCGATGATTTCGGATCCGCAGAATCCCCAACTCCTCTCCCAGCCGTTCGATGGGCAGGGCTTGCCCCTCAATCGCCGGGAATGGATCAAGGACGGCGTGCTGCAACAACTTTCGTACAGCCGGTTCTGGGCGAAGAAACAGGGCAAGGAGCCGACCGGTGGTCCCGGCTCGGTCATCATGCCGGGCGGGCCCGCGTCGCTGGACAGCATGATC
>JBDTTZ010000016.1:0-12051 GCA_040008015.1 Gemmatimonadota bacterium | reverse complement strand
TCGATCGCCTGGTGGTGAGCGGGGACCTGCCCACGGTGACGGCGGAGAAGGTGAATGTCCTCCGCGGTATCGAGCTGGTCACGGTGACGGCCGGCGTCCGCTCCGAGCGCGGGCTGCACACCGCGCAGGGCGCGCTGATCTTCCGGATCTCCGCCCCGATCGCCCAGGCCACCGGTCTCCAGGCCAACGACGTGATCCTCGCCGTGAACCGGACCATTATCAAGAACGCCGCGCAGGTGAACGACCTGTTCACCAACGCCCCGCCCCGGTCGACCATCCGGGTGCATATCGAGCGGAACGGCCAGTACGCCTTCACCGACCTGGTCTTCCGATGAGCGATGATCGCTACCGCTCTCCGCTCGGGTCCCGCTACGCCTCTCCCGCGATGCAGCGGCTGTGGGGTGACCGCTACCGGATCGGGATCTGGCGCCGGCTCTGGCTCGCGCTGGCGGAGACGGAGCGCGAGCTGGGTCTCGCCATTCCGGAGGCCGCGCTGGACGAGATGCGCCGCCACCTGGACGACGTGGACCTGGCAGTCGCGGCGGAGTACGAGCGGCGCTTCCGGCACGACGTCATGGCCCACGTCCACGCCTTTGGCGACCAGGCCCCCGCGGCCCGCGCGTTCATCCACCTGGGGGCCACCAGCGCCTTTGTCGCGGACAACGCGGATCTCATCGTCATGCGGGACGCGATGCGGCTCATCCTGGGCCGCCTGGTCGCGGTGGTGGACGCACTCGAGGTCTTCGCCGTTCGGACCCGTGACATCCCCTGCCTGGCCTATACCCATTTCCAGCCGGCCCAGCTGACTACGGTCGGCAAGCGGGCCACGCTCTGGATCCAGGACCTGGCGCTGGATATCGAAGGCCTGTGTTACCGGCTGGAGACTCTGCGGCTCCGCGGCTGCAAAGGCACCACCGGAACCCAGGCGTCCTTCCTCGAGCTGTTCAACGGCGATCACGCCAGGGTTCGCGAGGTCGATACCCGGGTCGCGGCTCGCATGGGATTCTCCCGGGTGTTCCCGGTGACCGGTCAGACCTATCCCCGCAAGGCGGATAGCCAGATCGTAGACTGCCTGAGCGGCATCGCGCAGTCCGGGTCCAAGATGGCCAACGATCTCCGGCTGCTCCAGCACGAAGGCGAGCTGCTGGAACCCTTCGAATCGGAACAGATCGGGTCCAGCGCCATGGCCTACAAGCGGAACCCCATGCGGGCCGAGCGGATCAACGCGCTCGCCCGGTTCGTGATCGCGCTGCAGGCCAATCCCGCGTACACCGCCGCGACCCAGTGGCTGGAACGCACGCTGGACGACAGCGCCAACCGCCGGCTCGCGTTGCCCGAGGCATTCCTCGGCGTGGACGCGATCCTGGTTCTCGCCGCCAACGTCGCCGCGGGCCTCGAAGTCCGGCCGGACGTCATTCGACGCCACGTGGAAGAGCAGATGCCGTTCATGGCCACCGAGCGCTGGCTCATGTTGGGCGTTTCGGCCGGCGGCGATCGCCAGGCACTGCACGAAGTCGTCCGCAAGCATTCGATGGCCTGCGCCGCCAAGGTCAGCCGGGGAGAGCCCAACGACCTGCTCGATTGCCTCGCCGGTGATGCGGCGTTTTCCAAAGTTCCGGCCAGAACGCTGAAGGCCGAGCTCGATCCGGCGAAATACACCGGCCGGGCCGGGCCCCAGGTAACCGAGTTTCTCGCCGAGTACCTCCACCCTCTGCTGGACCAGGCGCGGCCGCTTGCGGCCCTCGCCGAGGTCGCCCAGGTGATCGTGTGACAACTCTCGCCAGAAGTGAGCTCCCGCTTCCCCTCCTCCGCCGCGGCAAGGTGCGCGAGGTGTACGAAGTGGACGCCAAACACCTGCTCCTCGTCGCCAGCGACCGGGTCAGCGCCTTTGACATCGTGATGGACCAGCCGATTCCGAGAAAGGGCGCGGTCCTGACCCAGCTCTCGGCGTTCTGGTTCGACAAGTTGAAGGACGTGATTCCTTCACACTATGTCACCGCGTCCACCGAGGAGATTATCCGGCGACTACCGCAGCTGGCCGACTACCGCGCCCAGCTGGCCGGCCGCGGAATGCTCGCGCTCCGGGCCAATCCAGTTCCGTTCGAATGCGTGATCCGGGGCTACATCACCGGTTCGGCCTGGGCCGAGTACAGGGAAAAAGGCACCCTGGCGGGCGATCCGTTGCCCAAGGGGCTGTTGGAGAGCGGGCGCCTGGAACCGCCGATCTTCTCTCCGGCCACCAAGGCGGAAGAGGGGCACGATATCAACGTGACGTTCGAAATCGTCGCCAAAGAGCTCGGCAAGGAGACGGCGACCCGGCTCCGGGACGCGAGCTTCAAGGTGTACACCGCCGGCCGGGATCACGCGGCACACCAGGGCATCATCATCGCCGACACCAAGTTCGAGTTCGGCTTCGATGCCTCGGGAACCCTGCGGTTGATCGACGAAGTGCTGACCCCGGACTCGTCACGCTTCTGGCCGGCCGATCGCTACAAGGAAGGCGGTTCCCAGCCCAGCTTCGACAAGCAGCCGCTGCGCGACTACCTGGCGGGCCTCAAGAAGGCCGGCAAGTGGAATGGCGAGGCGCCGGGACCGGAGCTGCCGCCCGAGGTGGTCGAGGCCACCAGCCTGCGGTATCTCGACGCGTACCGCCGCCTCACCGGTCACCCGCTGGCGGAGGAGGCGTGATTCGCACCGCCCCGGAAGGCCGCTGGTTCATCGTCGTCGCGTTGCTGGTCCTGGCTGTCCTGCTGGTCACGAAGCTCTGGTGGTGGGCGCTGTTCTGGTTCCCGCTGACCGTCTGGGTCATCGCTTTCTTCCGGGACCCGGCGCGCGACGGTCCCCGGGGTGAGGCTCTGGTGATCGCACCGGCGGATGGAAAAGTGGTCAGCGTTCTTCAACTGGTGGAGCCGAGCTTTCACCAGGCGGAGACCACCAGGGTTTCGATCTTCATGAACGTGTTCGACTGCCACGTGAACCGGTATCCGGTAAGCGGCAGGATCGGGTACAAGCATTACAACCCGGGCCGGTTTCTGAACGCGGCCGATGAAAAAGCCAGCCTGGAGAACGAGCAGTCCTCGGTCGGCCTGGAGAACCCGCACGGCAAGGTCCTGGTCCGGCAGATCGCCGGCCTGATCGCGCGGCGGATCGTCACCGATCACGAAGAAGGCCGGGAAGTGAAACAGGGAGACCGCATGGGCATGATCCGCTTTGGCTCACGCGTGGACGTTTTCCTTCCGCCCAATGCCCGGGTGCTGGTGAAAGAAGGGGAGCGCACCACTGCGGGAATGACGGTAATCGCCGAATGGACATAGTCCCCAACCGCCCCCGCTTCCGCCGCCCCAACATGCGCGGCGTGGTGGTCGTCATGCCCAGCGCCTTTACCCTGGGCAACCTCTTCTTCGGCTTCTGGGCCATCGTGAGCGCCTCCCAGGGCAACTTCCTCTGGGCCGGCTGGTTCGTGATGTTCGCCGGGGTGCTCGACATGCTGGACGGGCGGCTGGCCCGGAAGGTGAACGCGGGCACCCGGTTCGGCGCCGAGCTGGATTCACTGGTGGACGTGATCTCCTTCGGGGTGGCACCCGCGGTGATCATGTATTTCCTGGAATTCTCCACGGCAGGGCGTTTCGGATGGGTGATCTGCTACATCTACGTCGTCGCGGTCGCGGTGCGGCTGGCACGGTACAACATCCTCTCCCACGGCAAACCGCACTCCACCTGGTTTACCGGGTTGCCTAGCCCCTCGGCAGGGATGACGCTCGCGACGTATTTCGCCTTCAGCCAGACCTCCTGGTACCAGGCTTCCATCGCCTACCTCAACCTGCAGAAGGAAGGATTGGTCATCCTGATCCTTCTGGTGTCGGCGTTGATGGTGAGCAACGTCCGCTATCCCAAGTTTCCCGGTATCGGTTTCCGCAGCCGGTCCGCCATCCTCGGAACCATTTTCAATATCGCGCTTCTCATCGGCAGCCTTACCGTCCCCGAGTACATTCTCTTCCCGGTGGGCATGACCTACCTGACATTCGGGCTCATCCGGGCCACGGTGCTGGGGTTGCTGGAGCGCGGCGATCACGCCGGCGAGGCCAGCGACGATGACGAGATCGTTCCGGCGCACGAAGAAGAAGAGGTGGACTTTCCCAATCGCCGGCGGCTGGGTGAGCGCCGAAAGGACATTTGATGACGTACCGCGCGCACATCCGGGTGGTGCCCCGTGCCGGGCTGCTGGATCCCCAGGGCCAGGCCGTCGAGCACGCGTTGACCGCGCTGGGCTTCCCGGAAGCACGGAACGTCCGGGTCGGCAAGGCCATTGAAGTGCAGGTGGCGGCGGCGAATCGCGGCGAGGCCGAAGCCCGGGTGCGCCAGATGTGCGACAAGCTGCTGGCCAACCCGGTGACGGAGGACTACCTGGTTGAGGTTGAAGAGAGTTAGGCGGTCATCCCGAGCGCAGCGAGGGATCTCAAGGACAGCCTTTCCGAGATCTCGCGGAATTCGAGCTTGAGATTCCTCAGTCGCTTCGCTCCATCGGAATGACACTTTTCAGAAACTTGAGGCCGTATGCAACGCGTGGCCGTTGTAAGGTTCCCCGGCAGTAACTGCGATTTCGACGCCCTATGCTCGGCGGAGCGGGCCGGATCGGAGTCCTATTTTGTCTGGCATCGGGACACCGACCTCAAGAACCCCGACGTCGTCATTCTGCCGGGCGGGTTCAGCTACGGTGACTATCTCCGCTCCGGTGCCATCGCCCGGTTCAGCCCGATCATGGACGCGGTCCAGCGCTTCGCCGCTGAGGGCGGCCCCCTGCTCGGCATCTGCAACGGGTTCCAGATCCTGTGCGAGGCGCACCTGCTGCCCGGCGCGCTGATGCGGAACGCCCGGCTCACCTATGTCTCGCGGCCGGTCAACCTGAAGGTCGAGCGCACCGACACCCCCTTCACCTGCGCCTACCAGGGCAACCAGGTCATCACCCTTCCGGTCGCCCACGGCGAAGGCCGCTACGTGGTGGACGAAAAGACCCTGACCGAGCTGGAAGCGACCGGGCGGATCGTGGTGCGTTACGTGGCGCCGGATGGCGGACCGGCCGGTGCCGAGGACAACCCCAACGGGTCGATCAACGCCATCGCCGGCATCTGCAACGCCGAAGGCAACGTGGTGGGACTGATGCCACACCCGGACCGGATGACGGATCCGGCGCTGGGGCTGACTGAGGGATTGGGGTTCTTTCAGTGTCGCGTTGGGACAACTGGATCGCTGTAGTTCATTTCACCACAGAGGCACAAAGACGACAGGTCATTCTTTTCTGTGATGACAATTGAAAGAAAAGGTAGAGTGCAATCTTTGTGTCTCTGTGTCTTTGTGGTAAGTAGTTATTGACGAACTCACACCCAATCGGATCTATGACAGATAAGCCGAGTCGTAACGAAGAAGAGTATTTCGCCACCCAGGAGCGCGAGAAGCTGGCGAAAACGCGCGAGGAAGCGCGGCGGGCCGCGCTGTCGGCCGAACGCAAATCCCACTTCATGAAGTGTCCCAAGTGCGGCGCCGATCTGGTGACCGAAGACCTGCACGGCGTCCAGATCGATCGCTGCCCCGAATGCCACGGCATCTGGCTCGACCCCGGCGAGATTGACGCCGTGGCCGCGCACGAGGACAAGGGCATCATCAGCCGGGTCTTTGGCGACGTCCTCGCCAGCTTCCGGGCCAAGAGCAAGACGAAGTGAGCCACTCTCCGTCCGCGACCGGCGCGCCGACCCGGGCCTTTCCCTTCCCCGGCGAGCGCCCGGTGACACCTGAAGTGGTCCGCGAACACAACCTGAACGAGCTGGAGTACGAGAGGATCCTGGAAATCCTGGGACGCACGCCAACCCTGACCGAGCTGGGCGTCTTTTCCGCCCTCTGGTCCGAGCACTGCTCCTACAAACATTCCAAGCCGATCCTGAAGACCTTCCCTACCACCGGTCCCCGCGTGGTCCAGGGCCCGGGAGAAAATGCCGGCGTGTTGCGCCTGGCCGAGGGCTGGGCGGTGGCTTTCAAAATCGAGTCGCACAACCATCCGTCGGCGGTGGAGCCCTACCAGGGCGCGGCCACCGGAGCAGGCGGCATCCTGCGCGACGTGTTCACCATGGGCGCCCGGCCGGTCGCGATGCTCAACAGCCTGCGCTTCGGCCCGCTGGATCAGCCGCGCAACCGCTACCTCTTTGCCGGCGTGGTGCGGGGGATCGGAGACTACGGCAACTGTGTGGGAGTTCCCACCCTGGGCGGTGAAGTGGACTTCGCTCCCGGATACAGCGGCAACCCGCTGGTCAACGCGATGTGCGTGGGACTGCTCAAGGAAACCGACCTGATCACCGCCCGGGCCCACGGCGTGGGCAATATCCTGCTTGCCATGGGAGCCCGGACCGGCCGGGACGGAATTCACGGCGCCAGCTTCGCCTCCGAGGAGCTGTCGGAAAAGAGCGAGGCACGGCGGCCCCAGGTCCAGGTGGGCGATCCGTTCACCGAAAAGTTGCTGCTCGAAGCCACGCTCGAGCTGATCTCCTCGAAGCTCATCGTCGCGATCCAGGACATGGGCGCGGCCGGACTCACCAGCTCGTCCGCCGAGATGGCGGCACGGGGACACGTCGGAGTCGAGCTCGAGACCGACAAGGTGCCGGTCCGCGAAGCCGACATGACTCCGTACGAGATTCTCCTCTCCGAGTCCCAGGAACGGATGCTGGTGGTGGTCGAACCGAAGATGGTCACGGCGGTCCAGGCGGTCTGCACCAGGTGGGAGCTCGACGCGACACCGATTGGCGTGGTGACCGATGACGGGATGTTCCGGATTCGCCACAATGGAGCCGTGGTGGCGGAGATTCCGGGCCAGCGCCTGGTGGACGATTGCCCCATGTACTACCCCGAGGCCAGGGAGTCCGAGAGAGTCAAGGAGCTGCGTACCGCCGAACCCCCGCACAGCGGTGCGGGGCTTCCCGCTTTGGACGAGGCCCTCGATCTCCTGCTCCAGGCTCCCAGCCTGGCCAGCAAGAAGTGGGTCTTCGAGCAGTACGATTCCACCGTCCAGGGCAGTACCGCGATCCGCCCCGGTGGCGACGCCGGCATGCTGCACGTGCCGGGCACTGAATTCGGGCTGGCGGTCACCGTCGATTGCAACGCCCGGCTCCTGGCCCTCGACCCGTATGAAGGCGGCAAGGCGGCGGTCGCCGAGGCGGCCAGGAACATTTCAGCCACCGGCGCTGTTCCTATTGGCATCACCGATTGTCTGAATTTCGGCAGTCCCGAAAAGCCCGAAGTGTTCTTCCAGTTCCAGGAGGCCTGCCGCGGAATCGGAGACGCCTGCCGGGCTTTTGGTATTCCGGTGACCGGCGGTAATGTGTCGTTCTACAACGAAAGCCCGACCGGCGCGATCGACCCGACCCCGACCATCGGGATGGTCGGGTTGATCGACAATGTCGGAGACCGGCTGCAGAGTCACTTCACCCAGCCGGCGGACCGTATCGTGGTCCTCGGCAAGGCTCGGAAGGGGTCGCTGGGCGGCTCCGCGTACTGGGCGGAGGTCCTGGGCTTTGTCGGCGGGCAGCCGTCAATCGTGGATCTCGGCGCCGAGCTGGCACTGCAGAAGCTGCTCAATCACGCGGCCCGGGAACATCTGCTTCGATCGGCCCACGACAGCTCTACCGGCGGCCTGGCCGTAACTCTGGCCGAAGCCGCCATGCGGGGACCTTACGCGGTGCACGGAGTTGGTATCACTGTGGACCTGGGCCTGGTCGAGAGTGCCTCCGAAACTTCGGACGAGGAATTATTTTTCGGCGAGGTGGGGGCCCAGGCGGTGGTCTCGCTGGATCCAGCGCTGCTGGAGACGTTCCTCGCTCTCGCCGGGCAGGACAAGGTGCCGGCAGCGGTGGTGGGCACCGTCTCCGATGTGAATGAGAACGTCAGCATCAGCCGCGGCGAAACCAGCATCACCCGGCCGGTAAGCGATCTGAGGGAGATCTACTTCAACGCGATCCCGCGGCGCATGAAACAAGGACTGAGTGCTAAGGACTAAGGACTGAGTCTGCAAAATCCTCAGTCCTCAGTCCTCAGTCCTTAGTCCCCTCCAGAAAGGGAGATTCTCTTTCGATGTGTGGAATTTTCGGCGTTAGCGGGCTACCGGACGCAGCCCGCCTGACCTATCTCGGACTCTACGCCCTCCAGCACCGGGGGCAGGAGAGCGCCGGCATCATTTCCATCGATGCCGACGGGCAAAGCCATGCCCATCTCGGCATGGGACTGGTCTCCGAGAATTTCGATGACGCCGTGTTGGCCACCCTGCCCGGCGATATCGCGATCGGCCATACCCGGTACTCGACGGCCGGAGGGTCGGTGCTGGCCAACGCCCAGCCTTGCCTGGTGAATTACCACGAAGGGGCGCTTTCCATCGCGCACAATGGCAACATCACCAACGCCGTCGAGCTGAAGCGGGAGCTGGTGAGCCAGGGCGCCATCTTCACGACTTCGTCCGACACCGAAGTCCTGATTCACCTGATCGCCCGGTCCAAGGCCGGCACCCCCGAGCAGCAGATCCGCGAAGCGCTGGAGCAGGCTGAGGGCGCCTCCACCCTGCTGTTGACGGTCGGCCGCGATATCTACGCCGTGGTGGACAGCCGCGGGTTCCGCCCACTCTGGCTGGGGCGGCTCGGCCGGGGCATCGTCGCCGCCTCCGAGACCTGCGCCTTCGACCTGGTAGGTGCCACCAGGATTCGCGAGCTCCAGCCCGGCGAGTTCGTCCGCATCAGCGACGGAATGATCACCGAGCTTCCCCGTCTCAAGGAACGGCCGGTGAGCCGGTGCGTGTTCGAGCTGGTGTACTTCTCCCGCCCCGACAGCACCATCTTCGGCGAGTCGGTGGACCGGGTGCGGCGGGACCTGGGCCGCCAGCTGGCCAAAGAGCATCCCACGCCGGGCGGCGAGGTGGTGTTCAGCGTCCCCGACAGCTCCAATGCCATGGCGCTGGGCTATTCCGAGGTGTCGAACATCAAGCTCGAGCACGCGCTGATCCGCAACCACTACGTCGGCCGCACCTTCATCAACCCGACCCAGGAGCTACGGGTCGCCAAGGTACGGATCAAGTTCAATCCGGTGCGGGAGCTGATCGAGGGCAAGTCCTGCGTCGTCGTGGACGACAGCCTGGTGCGCGGCACCACCAGCAAGGGCCTGGTCCAGATGATCCGCGCCGCCGGCGCCCGCGAGGTGCATTTTCGATTCGCCTCGCCGCCGATCACCGGTCCCTGCCACTACGGCATCGACACGCCGACCCGGGAAGAGTTGATCGCTTCGACCCATTCGACCGAGGAGATCCGCCAGTACCTGGGGGTCGATACCCTGGGCTACCTCTCGCTCGAGGGCATGCTGAAAGCGGCAGGCAAACAGAACTCCTGGTGTCACGCGTGTTTCTCCGGAATCTATCCCACTCAGGTCCCCGAGGACCTGGTCCAGCTCCGCCACAAGTCGCCGCTGATCGCCAGTCCAGCCTGACGTGAAGGACTGAGGACTGAGGACCGAGGACTTTGTGACGCTAAGTCCTTAGTCCCTAGTCCTTAGTCCTTTTCTCCGTCAGATAGCCTAACAGTCGTATTTGGAATAGATTGTGCATCCCTGCTCAGCCCCGGGCAGGTGGTCCGCCCGGCATTCCTTCCAACCAGCCAATGAGTCCCGCATGAGCGGAGCCTACACCCAACCTCTGGTCTACTTCTTTGGTCAGGGCCGTGCCGATGGCACCGCCACCATGAAGGACATTCTGGGCGGTAAGGGTGCCGGCCTCGCCGAGATGACCAACCTCGGCATCCCGGTCCCGCCCGGATTTACCATCGCGGCCACACTCTGCCAGACCTACCTCGAAACCGCTTCTTTCCCGCCCCGGCTCCGGGCCCAGGTGGAGACCGCACTGCAGCGCCTCGAGGCGGCAACCGGTCGCCAGTTCGGCGGAGGCGCCAATCCGCTCCTGGTCTCGGTACGCTCCGGCGCGGCGGTGTCCATGCCTGGCATGATGGAGACCATCCTCAACCTGGGCCTGAACGACCACACGGTTGCCGGGCTGACCAAGCAGAGCAACAACCCGCGATTCGCCTACGACTCCTACCGCCGGTTCGTGCAGATGTACGGGGCGGTGGTGTTTGATCTCCCCAAGCAGCCCTTCGAGCACCTCCTCGAAGAACGGAAGAAGGCGTGCAAGGTGGAGCGGGATATCGATCTGCCTGCCGAGGAGCTTACCGCGCTGGTGGGGGACTACAAGGCGCTGATCCTGAAGGAAACCGGCCGGGACTTTCCTGACGATCCGATGGACCAGCTCTGGGGTGCCATCGCCGCGGTCTTCGAGAGCTGGAACACCCGCCGTGCCATCGACTACCGGAAGATGCACGACATCCCGGACACGCTCGGCACGGCCGTCAACATCGTCACCATGGTCTACGGCAACCTGGGCGAAGACTCGGGCACCGGGGTCGCGTTTACCCGGGACCCCTCAAATGGCGAGAATACCCTGTACGGCGAGTACCTCCTCAACGCCCAGGGCGAGGACGTCGTTTCCGGCTCCCGGACCCCGGAACCGATCGACCGGCTAAAGGAGAAGATGCCGCAGGCGTATACCGACCTGGAGAAGATGGCCCGCACCCTCGAGCGGCATTTCCGGGACGTGCAGGACATGGAGTTCACCATCGAGCGCGGCCGGCTGTACATGCTGCAGACCCGCCGGGGCCAGCGCTCGGGGCACGCCGCAGTGCGGATTTCCTGTGAAATGGTGGACGAAGGGCTGATCAGCGAAGAAGAAGCGGTCGCCCGGATCCCGCCCAACGACCTGAACCAGCTGCTCCACCCCACCATCGATCCCAAGGCCGAGCTGGACCTGCTCACGACCGGGCTTCCCGCCTCGCCCGGCGCGGCGTCCGGCACCGTGGTCTTTAATGCCGACATCGCCGAGGAGCTGGGCAAGAAAGGTGAGCCGGTGATCCTGGTGCGGCGCGAGACCAGCCCGGAGGATTTCCACGGGATGGTCGCCGCCAAGGCGATTCTCACCGCCCGGGGCGGCATGACCTCGCATGCGGCCGTGGTGGCGCGTGGCATGGGCAAGCCCTGCGTGGCCGGCGCCCAGGAAATCGTGGTGGACGAACCCGCCGGCCAGTTCTCGATCAACGGGCGGAGCATCAAGGGTGGCGAGTGGATCACGGTAGACGGGGCCAGTGGAAAGGTTTACGCCGGCAAGGCGGCCCTGGTGCCGCCGGAGTTGTCCGGCAATTTCAACCGGGTGATGGCCTGGGCCGACAAGATCCGCCACCTCCGCGTCCGGGTGAACGCCGACACGCCGGCCGACGCCCACCGGGGACGGGATTTCGGCGCCGAAGGCATCGGGCTCTGCCGTACCGAGCACATGTTCTTCGAAGGCGAGCGGATCAACGCGATGCGGGAGATGATCCTGGCCCAGGACGAGGTGGGGAGAAAAAAGGCGCTGGCCAAGCTGCTTCCAATGCAGCGGTCCGACTTCGAAGGCATCTTCCGCGCGATGGAAGGCTACCCGGTCACCATCCGGCTGCTGGATCCTCCGCTGCACGAGTTCCTGCCCAAGGAGCCGGAAGAGATCGAGAAGCTTGCCCTGCAGATAGGAAAGACGACCAAGGAGATCCACCGGATCGTGGAGTCGCTCGCTGAAGTCAACCCGATGCTGGGGCTGCGCGGGTGCCGCCTGGGCATCATGTATCCCGAGATTACCGCGATGCAGGTGCGCGCCATCTTCGAGGCGGCGTGCACGGTGTCTTCCCGGAAAGGCCGGGTGATGCCGGAGGTGATGATTCCCCTGGTTGCCCACGTGGTGGAGTTCCGGAAGCAGGCGCTGATCATCCGGCAGGTCGCCGAAGAAGTGTTCCGCGAGCGGCAGATCACGGTACCCTATCTTCTCGGCACCATGATCGAGCTGCCCCGGGCGGCGCTCACCGCGGACGAGATCGCCCGGGAAGCCCAGTTCTTCTCCTTCGGCACCAATGACCTGACCCAGACCACCTGGGGGCTTTCGCGTGACGATGCCGGGGT
>JBDTTZ010000015.1:0-4936 GCA_040008015.1 Gemmatimonadota bacterium | reverse complement strand
TCGGCCAGCATGCTGCTGGAGATGTCGATCGCGACCACGATCGCGATGCCTTCCTTCTTCTGCTCGATAGTGGTCCCGCCGGAACGGGGACCCGCCGCGGCGACAATCCAGACAGCGAGGGTGAGCGCCCGCAGCGCCGGCGGCAGGGCGAGGATCCAGGCTCCGGTCGTCGCGCCGTCCACCAGGCTCACATCACTATACGCCGCGCCGGACGAGCGGCGCCGGCGGCGGTACCAGAGCCACCAGGGAATCGCCAGCAGCAGAAGCAGCAGCCAGGGCCGCGCGAAGCTCATTCGCCGGCCCCTTCCAGGGTGTGCGCCAGCTGCACCCCGCGCTGATAGAGCTGGTAGACATTGCCGTCGCCGGTGGCGACCGGTGCAAAGCGGATCGCATCCAGCGAGGCCAGTACCTCGGCGATTTCGCCCTGGGGCCAGCGGGGCCGCAGCTGCTCCACCTGGCGGAGGACCGCCGCGGTATCCAGCCCGGGATGGGCTGACGGAATGCTGCGGGCGATCGCAGAGCGAAGCCGGGCCGCGGCGAGACCGGCGACGGCGCGGCGTTCACCGATTTCTGCCCAGTGCGCGATCATCTCTTCGGCCGGTGAAAACAAGAGAGGTGTGGGAGCCGGCGGTGCCCGCTTGCCTCTCCGGTTCCAGTACCAGTGAAACGGCACCAGCAGCAGCACGGCCAGCAGGCCCAGGATCAGCGGCGGCAGCGGGTTCATCACCTGGCGGAATACCGGGTTGGCCGGCGGCTGGATCTCGAGCGTGGAATCGGGAACCCCGGCCGGCAGCACACTGGCCACTCTCAGGGTCACCGACTCGGTTGCCATGGTGTCCTCGACTCCGGAGGCCCGGGTGATGATCGGGCCCGGGACATCGAGCTGATGATCGCCGGGCTCCCAGGCCACCAGCGGATACCGAATCTCCGCCTGGCTTCCCCGCACCACCACGACCGGGTGCCCGAGGAGCTGCACCGCGCCCTCCAGCTGCCAGTCCGCCGCGCGCACGCTGTCTCCCGCGGCGAGCCGCACGCTACGACTGGCCCAGAGCGTGTCACCGACGGTAGGGAGAGGATGCTGCTGGAGCAGCAGCAGGAGGAGAATCATCCGCGGTGGAGCCGGCGCGCCCGCTGGGCAAAGGCGCGGTGCAGAGGAATCGAATAATCGCGATCGGTGGCCAGCGCGATATGATCGACCCCGGCGGCGCTGAGTCCCCGGTGCCGGTCCGACCGGCGCTTCTCGGCGGCCTGGTTGACCCGGGCCCGCGTCGCGGGACTTCCGGCATCCACCAGCACCCGCCGCCCGGTCTCGGCGTCGTCCAGCTCGATCCACCCCGCATCGGGCAGGTTCTGCTCCCGGGGATCGTCCACCGTGATCGCCACGACTTCATGCCGAGCGGCGAGCCGGCGTAGCGGCGCTTCCCAGTTGGCGGCGAAGAAATCGGAGAGCACCACGACAATGCTGCGGTGCCAGAGCAGCTCGGCGGCGTACAGCAGGCTGGTCGCGAGATTGGTGCGCTTGCCGACCGGTTCAAAGGCGACGAGATCGCGGATCACCCGGAGCGCGTGACGGCGCCCCTTGGCCGGCGGGATCACCCGCTCGACCTCGTCGGCGAAGAGCAGCGCGCCGACCCGGTCGTTGTGCCGCGCCGCCGCCAGCGCAAGCACGGCCGCCACCTCGACCGCGAGGGCGGCCTTGGTCCGCGGCTCTCCGAAGCGGGTGGACCCCGATTGGTCCACCAGCAGCATGAGGGTGAGCTCGCGCTCTTCGGTGAAGGTCTTGACGTAGGGACTCGCCAGCCGGGCCGAGACGTTCCAGTCGATCGAGCGGTAGTCGTCCCCCGGCTCGTACGCCCGGACTTCGGCGAACTCCATCCCCTGCCCCCGGAACACCGAGCGGTACTCCCCGGCAAACAGCGACGCCACGAGACCCCGGGTGCGGAGCTCGAGCTGCTTGACCTGTTTCAGAATTTCAGGGGCGATGGCTGGCATATTCTACAAAAGCGTGAGAAGTAAGAGGTAAGAAGTGAGAAGGATCGGAGGCGGTTCCTGCTTACTTTTCACTTCTTACTTCTTACGCTTTTTCAGGGAACCTTGACGGCATCGAGAAGTCGGCGGATGACGCCGTCGGTGTCGGTGTCTTCGGCCTCCGCCTCGAAGGTGAGCACGATCCGGTGGCGCAGCACGTCGGGGGCCAGGGCTTTGACGTCTTCGGGGACCACGTAATTGCGGCCGCGAAGGTAGGCATGGGCCCGGGCCGCCTGGGCCAGCGCGATGGAGGCGCGGGGTGAGGCGCCAAAAGCGACCATCGGCTTCAAGTCGCTGGCGCCGACCAGCGCGGGATCGCGGGTGGCGCGAACCAGGTCCACGATGTAATCCACCACCTTCTGGTCCATGTAGATCGCCGAAACCGCCGCACGGGCGGCCAGGATGCCAACCGGATCCAGCACCCGCTTCACCGGGATGTCCGCCCCGCCACTCATCCGGATGAGCACCTCGCGTTCTTCGTCGCGGGAGGGATAGCCGACCCGGACCTTGAGCATGAAGCGGTCGAGCTGCGCTTCCGGCAGCGGATAGGTGCCTTCGCTCTCGATGGGGTTCTGGGTGGCGAGCACCAGGAAGGGTTCTTCGAGCTTGTAGGTGGTGCCGCCGATGGTGACCTGCTTCTCCTGCATCGCCTCCAGCAGCGCGGCCTGCACCTTGGCCGGCGCCCGGTTAATCTCGTCCGCCAGGATGATCTGGGCGAAGAGCGGGCCCTTCTTGACCCGGAATTCCTGGGTCTTCTGGTCGAAGATCATGGTACCGATGAGATCGGCCGGCAAGAGGTCCGGGGTGAACTGGATCCGGGAGAATGACGCGTGGATAATCTCCGCCAGGGTCCGCACCGCGAGCGTCTTGGCCAGGCCGGGCACGCCTTCCAGCAGGACATGACCACCGGTGAGCAGGCCGATCAGCAGGCGCTCCACCATGGTGTCCTGGCCCACGACCCGCCGCGCGACTTCGCGCACGGCGGACTGGGCCATCGTGGTGTCGGCCGCTTTCGGAGTTGGTTGAGCGCTCATCATTCTTCCTTCATCTTTATTGCTTTGTAGATCGCTGTTTCTTCCGTCGGGGTGAGCGGCCGGAATCGTCCCGACGGCAGCTCGCCCAGCCGCACCGGGCCGTAAGATAGCCGCGCCAGGCGCTCCACCTTGAGGCCCATTTCCTCGCACCAGTGCCGCACGATGCGGTTGCGTCCTTCGCGGAGCGTGACATCGATGATGCTGCGGCCGTCGTGGCCCGGTTTCACCAGGACCCGCTCCGGCTCGACCGGGCGGCCATCCACCGACACGGGCCCGCGCACCCCCTGGGCGACTTCCGCCGTCGAGCGGCCGTGGACCAGCACCGAGTAGCGCCGGGAGATCCGATACTTCGGGTGGGTGAGCCGGTGCACCGCCTCGCCATCGGTGGTGAGGAGCAGCAGGCCGGTGGTCATGACATCCAGCCGCCCGACGTAGGTGAGGGCGGCGGAATCGGGAATGAAGTCAAAGACCGTCCGGCGGCCCGCTTCATCGTCGGCCGTGGTCACGACGCCCAGCGGCTTGTTGAAGGCGAGCCAGCGGCGATCCTTGACCTGCACCTTCTTGCCGCCCACGGTGATGGTCTGCCGCGCGGGATCCACCTTGGAACCCAGCTCCGCCACTTTGCCGTCCACCCGTACGCGGCCCTCGGTGATCAGTTTCTCCGCCGCCCGCCGGGAGGCGACGCCCGCGCGGGCCAGGGCCCGCTGCAACCGCATTTCGCTCATGATTCCGATTCGACGTAGGCGGCGGCTTCGCCTTCAGTGGGTTCCTCGGGGACGTGCGGATGCAGCGCGATAGTGAGCTCTTCGGCCCGGGGCAGCTCACCCAGCTCCTTGAGGCCCAGCAGCTCGAGAAACAGATTGGTGGTGCCGTATAGCAGCGGCCGGCCCAGCTCGTCGCTCCGGCCCACGACCTCGATCAGGTCGCGCTCCTGGAGCGTGCGCAACACACCGGCCGCGTTCACCCCGCGAATCTCCTCGATCTCTGCCCGCCCCACCGGCTGCCGGTAGGCGATCACCGCCAGCGTCTCCATCGCCGCGCCGGTCATCTTCGGCGTGCGAACGGTGAACTGCGCCCGTTCCAGCGCCTGGGCGAAGTGGGGCCGGGTGACGACCTGGAATCCGCCGGCCAGCTCCGTCACCTCGATGCCGTGCTGGTTGAAGTCATAGCGCTCGCGAAGCTGGTCCAGCGCCTGGCGCACATCGGACAGGGTGGCATCCGGGTCCAGGGTCTGCAGCTCCTCGACCGTGAGAGGACGCGAGGCCGAGAACAGCGCCGCTTCAATCAGCTGAGTAAGTGGATTCACGGCGGATCACCATCGGCCCGAACGGCGCCGACTGGCCAAGGTTGAGACGGCCCCGCCGCGCCAGCTCCAGCAGGGCGATGAATGTGGACAGCACGTCAGTAATCGTGGGGCGCGGCCCCAGCGCTTCGATCCAGCCGAACTCCTCCTTTTCGGCCAGCAGCGCCTCGAGCCGGGCCGTGGCACCCTCCACATCGAGGGGGCGCGGCACCACCCGGTGGAACATCGGCGAGGGAATCGCGGCGATCACCCGCTCCACCGCGCTCAGCATCTCGATCAGGTCCAGCGTCAGCGGCGGTGGCGGGAGCACGGGCGGCGGCGGCAGGTAGCCCCGGGCATACTGGCTGGCCCGCCGCTCCACCGCGCGTTCCATCCAGGTGACGACCTCCCGGATCTGCTGGTACTCCAGCAGCCGGCGCACCAGCTCGTGCCGGGGATCTTCCCAGGTATCGTCGTCCAGTCGGCGGGGAAGCAGCATCTGCGCCTTCAGCCGGAGCAGGCGGCCCGCCATGTCGAGATAATCCGCCGCCTGGTTGAGCCCGAGCTGGTGGATCGCGCCCAGGAACTGGTC
>JBDTTZ010000014.1:0-3478 GCA_040008015.1 Gemmatimonadota bacterium | reverse complement strand
GTGCAGCCCCATGCCGGCGCCCAGGCGAACTTTGCCGCCTTCATGGCGGTGCTGCCGCCGGGCGAGCTGCTTCTCGGCATGTCGCTGCCGCACGGCGGTCACCTCTCACATGGCGCGTCGGTCAATCACAGTGGCGCGGTCTGGAAGGCGACCCATTACGGGGTGAATCCCGCTACCGGCCTGATCGACTACGATGCCGTGCGGGCCCAGGCCCAGCGGGAACATCCCAAGCTGATCGTGGCGGGGGGCAGCGCCTACGCGAGGTTTATTGATTTCGCCGCATTCCGTTCCATCGCGGATGAAGTGGGCGCCGTGCTGCTGGTGGACATGGCCCATTTTGCCGGGCTGGTGGCGGCGGGTATCTATCCCTCGCCGGTTCCCCATGCGCAACTGGTCACCAGCACCACGCACAAGACGCTGCGGGGGCCGCGCGGAGGTCTCATTCTGAGCACCGCCGAGCTGGCAAAGGCGGTGGACAAGTCGGTATTCCCCGGCACCCAGGGCGGTCCGCTGGAGCACGTGATCGCGGCCAAGGCGGTCGCCTTTCGCGAGGCGTTGCAACCGGAGTTCAAGGAGTACTCCCGCCAGGTCGTCGCCAACGCCAAAGCGCTGGTCGATGGCCTCATCGACCGCGGTTTCGCGATCGTGTCGGGCGGAACCGATACCCACCTCATGCTGGTGGACCTCAGGCCCAAGAACCTGACCGGGAAAGTCGCCGAGCACGTGCTCAACCGGGCCGGCATCACGGTGAACAAGAACACCATCCCGGACGATCCCCAGTCCCCCTTTGTCACCAGTGGAATCCGGCTGGGCACGCCGGCGCTCACCACCCGGGGCATGGGCACGGCCGAAATGGTGCGCATCGCCGGTCTCATCGATACGGTACTGCTCCGGCCCGATGACGACACCGTCGCTACCGTGCGCCGTGAAGTTGCCGAGCTGGCCGCCGCTTTTCCTCTGTACGGCCAGCGCCAGAAGGCCACGGCATGAACGACCTGCAGTTCACCGAAGGCGTGCTCGACCGCATCATGTCCCGGGAAACCAAGTACCCGGAGCGGGCCTACCTGTTCGTCCTGGCGGCCATCGAATACCTCCAGCATCAACTGCCGGCCCGCCGTCATGTCACCGGGGAAGAGCTTTCCTGCGCCTGCCGCGACCTGGCGCTGCGCCAGTTCGGGCTGCTCGCTCCCTCAGTCCTGGGCTACTGGAACATCAAGGAAACCGTCGATTTCGGACGCATCGTGTTCGCCCTGGTGGAGGCCGGACTGTTGATGACGCAGCCCAATGACCGGCTGGAGGATTTCACCGATGTCTACCACTTTGCCGAGGCGTTCAGTGCCGCCCGGGTCTGGGACCGGGTGGCAGAACTGTAGAAGACCGCTTACTGCTTACCTTCCGGTTGTGCCAATTCCCGTTCTATCACCCGAGCAGTCATCCACCTGGGACCGGGCCGCCGAGGCCGCGGGAATCGGCCTGGCTACGCTCATGGAATCAGCGGGGCGCGCGGTGGCCAGCGCGATCTGCACCCGCTATGGAGACCGGGTGCAGCAGGGCGTTATCGTGGCGACAGGGATCGGCAACAACGGCGGTGATGGCTGGGTGACCGCGCGGGTGCTACACCAGGCCGGGATTCCGGTCTGGGTCGCCCCACTGCACGGCGTCGGCAGTGAGCTGGAAAGAAAGATGGCCGCACTCGCGCACGCGGCGGGAGTCCGCCAGGTCGGGCCCGATGGTCCCTGGCCGAACGCCGGTCTGCTGGTGGATGCCCTGCTCGGAACCGGCGCCAGGGGCGCGCCGCGCGAGCCAGTCGCGGCCCTGGTGGTGCGGCTGCTGGATCTCCGGCTTCCTCTCGTCGCCATCGATGGACCGACCGGGCTGGATCTCGCGACCGGTGTTTCCTACCTGCCGACCCGTGCTGACCTCAGCATCACTTTTGGCGGTCCCCGCCGGGGTCACTTGCTGGCTCGCGACGAGATCGGCGCGCTGCTGGTTGCGGATATCGGACACCCGGCCCCAAGCCCTGAGTGGCCATCCCTGGTCACCGACCGGCTGGCCGCCGAGTGGTTGCCGCGGCTGCGGGCCGGCGACCACAAGGGATCGCGGGGCAGGGTCGTGGTCATCGGCGGCACCGCCGGGATGACTGGCGCGATCCGGATCACCAGCCGCGCCGCCTTCGCTGCTGGCGCCGGACTGGTGCATGCCGTCGCTCCCGCCGAGTCGATCGCCGCGCTGATCATCGCCGAGCCGGATCTCCAGACGTTGAGCCATGAGCTGCAGCTGCCGATCAGTTCCGAGCTGGACGCGCTGCTCCAGCGAGCCGACGCGGTGGTGATCGGTCCCGGGCTGGGCCGGGCGGCCGGTACCGCGGAGCTGGTGCTCGAGGTGCTGGCCCGGGTCCGATCCGCGGTCGTGGATGCCGATGCGCTCACCGTGCTCCAGGGACACGTCAAGGATCTTCGGGCACTGGGAGCCGGGCGCTCGCTGGTTCTCACCCCTCACACCGGTGAATTTCACACGCTGTTTCCCGAGCGTGCCCACTCGCTCGAGGCGGATCCGTGGAGCGCGGCGTCCGTCGCGGCGGACAGCGCCGGGGTTACCGTATTGTTGAAAGGCGTGCCGACGGTGGTTGCCAGGAGTGGCCGGAGTGTTCACACCATTGCGGCGGGAAATCCCGGCCTGGCGACCGGCGGCAGCGGTGACCTGCTGAGTGGGCTGATCGGGGCCGCCCTGGCCCGAGGTCTCGAGCCGGAAATCACCGCTGCGCTCGGCGCCCAGATACTGGGCCGGGCCGCCGACCTGGCCGCACGGCGAAGCAGCGCCCGCACGCTCCGGCCGATGGACGTTATTTCGGCCCTTCCCGACCTCTGGCGGGCCTGGGATGTAACCCGGATCGCGCCCCCGCTTGCCCGGCCTCCCTTCCTGCTGGAGCTGGAACAGCCGCAAACATATTGAAATGCGGGAATGGGGGATTACGGGAATAATCCCACAATCCCACAATCCCACAATCCCTCATTTCCTTGGGCTATATTCTGATCATGCGGCACGGTATCGTCCCCCTCCTTCTCCTGTTCAGTGTCCCGGCGTATGCCCAGGGTGGCCGCGACTGGTCCACCCGTGATCGAGTCGTGATCGGGGACTTCACCCGGATCACGTCGATCGCGGCGGCCCAGGACCGGGTCTATGCCACGTCACCCACGTCGCTGGTTATCTGGAATCCGCAGTTCCGTCAGTGGGATGCTCCGATCACCCCGACCGATCCGACCTTGCTGGAGCGGGTATTCACCGCGCTGATCGATCCGCTGGACAATTCGCTGTGGCTGGGCCGGGTGGATGGCTGGGTGCATTTCCAGCCGTCGATCCAGTCATGGGATCGCGGACTGGTGCCGGGCGGCGTGCAGGAGATCGCCTTTGACATGGACCAGCCGATCGCCGGGCTCTTCATCAGAAGCGGCGGCGCCTGGTTGCTGGTTCCTCGCGG
>JBDTTZ010000013.1:0-4702 GCA_040008015.1 Gemmatimonadota bacterium | reverse complement strand
CTTCCGCCTGGCTCAACCGGGCCTCGAGATCCCGGCGATCCAGCACCACCAGGGTGTCGCCTTCCTTCACCAGCTGGTTGTCGCCCACGTACACCTTCTCGATGAATCCGCTCACCTTGGGAATGACCGGAACCACGTGGCCCTCGATCTGGGCGTTGTCGGTCACCTCGTGGCCGCGGGCGTACAGCCAGGTGCGGACGCCCCAGACCACACCGAGCAGTACGAGAACCGCGGCCACGCCGAGGATCAGCCGTTTCCGCGTGTTGGCGGGCGGGGGAACCAGGGGGACGCCCGATTCGATGTCGTCGAGTTCGGAATCCATTCTGGCGCTAGGGCGCGGCGTGGCTGTGGTGCTCATTCCTCAATCCTCTCATGAAAACATCCAGGCCCTGTTCGACCAGCCGGCTATTGCTGATCGGGGCCAACTCGTTCAATCCCCACTCGAAATGCAGCAGCATCTGGAACACCATGGCGGACTGGAGCAGCCGGGCCGCCACTTCCGCGTCCACGTCGGGCCGGAAGTCTCCCTGGGTCTTGCCCTGCTCGATCAGGCTGGTCAGCATGCGGAGGTTGGTCACGAATCCTTCCAGCATCCAGGTGCGAAAGACCTGGGGCGCCTCAATGCTGACGTCGCTCAACATGAGCCGGAGCACCTGGCGGGCCCGGGGATCCGTCCACCGTTCCCACACCGAGTAGTAAAGCCGCGCAATCCGGACCGACACCGGGTCCGACTCGTCACCCAGCGCTTCCAGTATCTCGGCGACCTTCCGCTGCTGCCGGCGGCGCACCGCCGCGAGCAACAGCTGCTCCTTACCGGTGAAGTAGTGATAGATGGTGCCCTTGGTGACGCCGGCGGCCCGGGCGACTTCCTCCAGCCGGGTGGCGCGGTACCCCTGGGCGGCGAATACCTCGAGGGCGGCGTCCAGGATTTCATCGGGACGCGCCTCCGGCCGTCGTTCCCACCGGCTGGGTCTCGGGGTCGTGAGCTTGCGGGTCGTCATTCGGCCTCAGGTTAGTATTCGACTCACGGGTAGAATACTCGAATACTGGGCTCTCGGTCAAGTCTCCCGGCTCCTGCCCTCCCCACGCCAACCAATTTCAGGAAAACACGAAAGTACGAAAACACGAATCACAAAAAAGCCAAGCCGAGCCACCCCGAGGGGACTTGCTTCCAGGCTGGGTGTCTTGCATATTTATGCATTATGCACAAACAGCCTCTGGCGCTCGCCTTTTCCGGCGGACTCGATACCTCGTACTGCGTGCCCCGGCTCACCGAGCTGGGCCACGCGGTTCACACCGTCTTCGTAGATACCGGCGGCAGCACGCCCGAAGAGCGGGAGCAGATCCGCCGCCAGGCCCTCGCCGTCGGCGCCGTGGCGCATCACGAAGTGAACGCCCGGGAGCACGTCTTTCAGCGCTTCGTCCGTTTCCTGATCCAGGGCAACGTGCTGCGGGGCGAGGTCTACCCGCTCAGCGTCGCCGCCGAGCGCACTCAGCAGGCGATGTCGGTGATCGCGATGGCGCGGGAGATCGGCGCGGCTACCGTCGCCCACGGCTCCACCGGCGCCGGCAACGACCAGGTCCGCTTCGATATCGCGTTCCGGGTGCTGGCGCCCGACCTCGCCATCATCACCCCGATCCGGGACGAAGCCATCACCCGGGACCAGGCCATCGCCTACCTCAAGGCCCGCAATCTTCCGGTCCCCGAAAAGGCCAGCGCCTATTCGGTGAATCGGGGCGGCTGGGGCACCACCTGGGGCGGCGGCTGGACCCACGACACCTGGGCCGGTCCGCCGGCCGATCTCCTGCACCCGCCGGACGCGAATCTCCCCGAGACCGAAGTCGTCATCGGCTGGGCTTCGGGACTGCCGACGGTGCTCAACGAAGCCCACCTCGATGGGCCCGACCTCATCGCGAAGCTCGGCGAGCTTGCCGCGCGTTACGGCATCGGCCGCAACATCCACGTCGGAGAAACCGCGCTCGGCATCAAGGGCCGCATCGGTTTCGAGGCGGGGGCGGCCATCGTCCTGATCACCGCGCACCGGGAGCTGGAAAAGCTGGTGTTGACCAGGTGGCAGACCTTCTGGAAGGACCAGCTGTCGCAGTTCTATGGCGATCGACTGCACGAGGGCCAGTACTTCGATCCCAGCCTCCGTGATATCGAGGCGCTGATCTGCAACTCACAGAAGCGGGTGAGCGGGGAGACCCGGGTGCTGCTGGCGCCGGGCCGCTTCCAGGTGGTGGGGACCCGGAGCCGGTTCTCCATGATGGATCCCTCGGTCGCGACCTACGGCGAGGAAGCGAAGATGTGGACCGGTGACGAGGCCCGCGCCTTTGCGCGGGTCTCCGCGATCCCATCGCTGCTGGCCGCGCGGGCCGGCGGGAGTCAGGAATAATGGTCACCACGACCCGGCTCAAGCTGGACCGGATTTCGTCGTCCACCCGGAACGCTCACCTTTCGACCGAGGTGATCGTGGGTCCGGACATCGTTTCGGCCGAGGGCTACTTGCTGGCCGTGAGGATCCTGGACGACAAGTCCACCTATAACACGGTGGAAGACCTGGCCGGCCGCATGGTCTCGCTCCGGTCCGGCGACGTGCTGGCCGGCACCCTGGGCAACCGGCGCGCGCTTCGCGGCTATGCCGGGGTGGTGCCGGAATCCATCGAAGCCGGCGACATCATCGAGGTGCTCAACCTGGGCGGCATCCTGGGACGCTGCACCTCGAACAATCCCGATATCGGTTCGCCGTTCCGGGCCCAGGTGCTGGGTGCGATCCTCGCCTTTCCCGAGCTGGGCGACCGGGTGGGACGGCCGGCGCACATCCGCGATCACGCGGTGCCCCCGTCCGACACCCTCGATTCCACCGTCCCGGTGATCTACGTGGCCGGGACCTGCATGAACGCGGGGAAGACGGTGGCCGCCACCGAGCTGGTGCGGGGACTTAGTCGCGCCGGGCTCCGCGTCGCGGCCGCCAAGCTGACCGGCGTGTCACTGATGCGCGATGCGCTGTCCATGCAGGATGCCGGCGCCATCGCGGCGCTCACGTTCAACGATGCCGGTATCGCGAGCACTCGCCCTGGCATGACGGTCCCCATGGCGAAGGGGCTGCTCAACCGGCTGGCCGCGTCGAAGCCGGACGTTATCGTTGCCGAGCTGGGTGACGGCATCCTCGGCGAGTACGGGGTCCAGGACATTCTCCTGGATCCCGAGCTGGCGGGGGCGGGCACCGCCTTCGTCATGGCGGCGCCGGACCCGGTGGGCTGCTGGGGCGCCGCCGAGCTCATGCGCCGCACCTTCAACCTGCCGATTACGGTGCTCACCGGCCCCGCGACCGACAACGAAGTGGGCCGCGACTACATCCAGCGTGCCCTCCAGCTGCCGGCCCACAACGCGTTGCGTGACGCCGCCGGATTGACCGCGGTCGTCCTCGCCGCCCTCGGCGCGCTCGATGTCGCAAACGCTCCGGCCCTCGTCCGATGAAAGTCTCGGTGATCGGGGCCGCCGGCTACGCCGGTGGTGAGTTGCTTCGTCTGCTTCACGGGCATCCCGAGGTGGAGGAGTACACCGCCACCAGCCGGAGCCAGGCGGGGAAGCCATTGGGAGAGATTCATCCCGGGCTCGCCGGCCTGACGGACGCCGAGTTTGCCGGTATCTCACCGGCGGAGGCGGCAAGGGAGTGCGACGTCGTCTTCCTGGCGCTGGAGCACGGCGAGTCTTCCCGGGTAGCCGGGGATATTTTCGCCCAGTCGCCAAAATTGGTGGTGGACCTGGCGGCCGACTTCAGGGTCCAGGATCGTTGCGCCTACGAGCGCCACTACGGGACCCATCCGGCACCCGAACTCCTGTCCCGGTTTCACTATGGCCTGGCCGACATCTGCGGTGGGGAGCTGAGGAATGCCCGGGCGATCGCGGTGCCGGGGTGCTTCGCCACCGCCGCGCAGCTTGCGCTCTATCCGCTGGCCACAATCGGCGAAATCTGCGTTTCCCTCTTCGCGATCACCGGCTCCAGCGGAAGCGGGGTTCATCCCAGGCCGACGACCCACCACCCGGCGCGTGCGCACAACGTCTTTGCCTACTCGACGCTTTCCCATCGGCACGAGGCCGAAGTGGCCGAGCAATGGCGACGGTGGACCCGGAGGCCCGATGCATCGGCCCGGCTGCTCACTCACTCCGGGCCATTCGTGCGGGGGATCTACCTGACGCTCCACGCCCGGGCTGGAAAGCCCGGCCAGTCACTTGAGGCGGCGTCCGGTCTCTTTGCGCAGGCCTATGACAAGAGCCGTTTTGTTCGCCTGACCAAGGCGCCGCCGGAGCTGACCCACGCGGTGGGCACCAACAACGCGCTCATCCACGTGGCGACATCACCGGATGGTGCCGAGGTCCAGGTGTGCGTGGCGATCGACAACCTCATCAAGGGCGCGGCCGGCCAGGCCGTGCAGGCGATGAACCTGGCGCTGGGATTTTCCGAAGATGCGGGGCTCACTGGAGGGGGGATCTTTCCGTGTTGACGACCTCACCGACCTCACCCCCCGGCCCCCTCTCCATGAATGGAGAGGGGGACCAATCGGATGGAGGCAAGGTTCAATCAGCCTTGTTGCCGGTGTACGCGCCGATGCCCCTGCGCGCCCGATCCGGCCACGGGTCCTGGCTGGTGGACGAAGACGGCAACGAATGGCTCGATGCCTACGGCGGCCACGCGGT
>JBDTTZ010000012.1:0-3996 GCA_040008015.1 Gemmatimonadota bacterium | reverse complement strand
TGCGCTTCAGATTCTCCCGTCGCAACCGGTGCGGTCGCGGGAAGCAGAAGCAACAGTATGAGAAGCGAGCGGCTCCGGGTAGCGATATGAAACACCGGGGATCGAGCCCGTAACATCGAGTCCTTCATATGCTTTCAATATAGAGGAATAAGCCGGCTCTCGTTGCACTACTAGAGGGGAGGATGCGGAGTTTCGTTCAGCGGGCGAGCTTCATCACCACCCGGTACACCTGGTTCTTGGGAAGGCCGGTCTCGCCTACCAGCTGGGTGATGACCGTCCTGGGACTTTGGCCCTGGGTGAGCAGCAGCGCGGCGCGCGCCTCGATATCAACTTCATCCATCACCGGTTCCCGTTCTCCCCGGCCCGCCACGACGATCGTTATTTCTCCCCGCGGCGCGGAGTCACGGTACTTCGCGGCCAGCTCGCCCAGGGAGCCGGCGACAAACTCCTCGTGCAGCTTGGTCAATTCCCGGGCGACCACCGCATGTCGATCGGGCTCCTGTTGAGCGAGATCGCTCAGTAACTCACCGGTGCGGCCCGGCGCCTCAAAACAGACGACGGTGAAGGGTTCGGCCAGAGCGCGTTCCAGCCAGCGAGTCCGGTCCTTGCCTTTTCGGGGAGGAAACCCGAGAAAGAGATACCGGTCTCCGGGAATGCCGGCGGCCGAGAGTGCGGTGGTCACCGCCGACGGGCCGGGAATCGGGACCACCGGAATCCCCGCTTCGCGAGCCCGCGCCACCAGGTCCACGCCCGGATCGCTGATGACCGGTGTGCCCGCATCGGAAACCAGGGCGACATCCTCGCCGGCGGCCAGCCGGTCGAGAATGGCCTGCAAGCGTTCGGCATCGGAATGAGCATGGAAGCTGAGCAGCTTCGGATGGGCGGCGAGATGGGTGAGCAACTGGCGGGTGCGCCGGGTATCCTCGGCGACGACGAGCGGCACCTTCCGAAACAGTTCCGCGGCGCGGAGAGTGAGGTCTCCAAGATTGCCCAGCGGAGTAGCGACGACGAAGAGAGTCCCGATCACCAGGTGATTTTCCAGGGCAGCTTTTCGTAGTACCCGGCGGCCTGGAGAACAAACCGCTGATCGCGGGTGGCGTCGCGCACCAGCCGCTCGGCGGTTCCCGGAGCGACGATTTCCACGTCCCCCAGGACCCGAACCGTCCAATCGGCGAAACTGGCGGTCAACGCCTCGGCGCCGACCGGCACGGTGGGCTCGTCATCCGTCTCACTGGCGGCCAGCACCATGAAGACGGGGAAGTTCGCCGAGACCGCGATGCTGGCCCGCTGGTTCTTTCGTTTGCCTTCCTCCGGCAGCTCGGTCTCGACCGCCTGGGAGATCCGCCGGAAGAGATCGCGATAGGCCCGCACCTGCGCCACCGGAGCCTGGGCCGGGATGTCGCCGAGGTCGGACACCGTGCTGCCGGCGATAGCCGGCGGGGTGCCGTCCGATCGCAGCTCGAAGAGAGACTCGACGTATCGCACCACCGACCCGCCTGGCGGCCGGTCACAGAGATAGCCGCGGCTGAATTTCCCCTGGTCGAACTTCAGGTAGTTGACCCGGCCCTGGGAAATGAACTCCAGGACGCCGGAAAACTCTTCGCTCGCCAGCACCGGGAACAGCTGTTCCGGCTGCCGCACGTCCACGAAGCGCAGCGGCGCGGGCCCGGCGCAGGCGGCATACATCCAGTTCAGCTGTTCGGTCGATGCCGTTGCATAGCACAGCTCGCTGCGTTCCGGATCGCTGCGAAGCCGGCGCAAGGCTTCACTCACCGAAATGATCCGGCGTTCCTGGGCGGCGATTCTCGCGGCGCTGATGACTTCGCCCTGGCGGAAAAACAGCAGCACCAGCTCTTCCGGCAGGTAGCCGGCGAGATAGCCGTCCACCCGGCCGTCACGGTCGGCCTTGGCAAAGGAGATCAGGTTGTCGAGATGGATAAAGACGGCGCGGCATCGAGCCACCAACAGGCTGGAAGCCGGGTAGGCGAGGTCGGAGATGCGAACGGATGAGTGCAGCAGTCGCGCGCTGCTCGGTCGCATAAATCTCCTGTGTGCAGGTGGGCCAGTGGGCAAATGGGGCACTTCTTGCCCACCTGCCCCCGTGCCCACCTGCCCGTCTTTAGAGGTGCTGCTGGACCTTGCTCTCGAGCGCAGCCTTGGAAGCCACGCCGATGACCGTGTCCACGTGCTTTCCGTTCTTGAAGAACAGCATGGCCGGGATGGACCGGATATTGAACGTCATCGCGGTTTTCTGGTTGGCGTCGACATCAACCTTGGCCACCTTGAGCTTTCCGGTGTACTGCGTGGCCAGCTGGTCGAGGATCGGCGCCACGATCTGGCAGGGGCCACACCAGGTGGCCCAGAAGTCGACCACGACCAGGCCCTGGGCCTGCTCCACGTCGGCGGCAAAGGTGTCGTCGGTGACCTGGATCGTGAGAGAATCAGTTTGACTCATTGCATCCTCGTTGGATCGGCGACCCTGCCCGCGGGCAGCAGCGCCGATTACTTTAGTTTTTGTGCCTCAAACACCACGAATTGCTCACATCGGCGTCGCGGTTCCGGACCTGGTCGCCGCGCTCGCGTTCTATCGCGACGTGCTCGGCCTGGTGCCCCATCCTCCGGAAACCGCCGATGGCGCCACTATCGTTTCCCTGCCCTTCGGGGATTCCGAAATCGAGCTGCTGTGCCCCGAGACCCCGGAGAGCCCGGTCGCCCGGTTCCTCGAAAAACGAGGCCCCGGCATTCAGCATATATGTTACCGCGTCCCGGATCTCGATGCCGCCCTCGAACGCTGTCGCCGGGCCGGGTACCGCCTGGTGGATGAAACTCCGCGCCAGGGCGCGGGCGGCCGGCGGATCGCCTTCATCCATCCCAAATCCACAGCGGGGATCCTGCTGGAACTTACCGAATAAGAACGCCCGGCCCGGCTCGGAAGTTCCCCGTCAGTGTTGCGTGCTGTCGGGTGGTGCGCAGGGCCGGTTGGGGCTCCCGACCAGCTCGAGATTGAACTGATACACCAGCCATTCGCCGCGCCCGGTCCGGATCATGGTGAACGGGACCTGGTTGGTGCATCCGGTCCGGGTCAGCTCGACGGCGATGAGGCGCTGGTTGTTCTCTCCCGGCACCGGCTCGTTGGACAGGATCCGGTACTGGGTGCCGCGCAGGAACGCCTGCATGATGACAATGCGTTTCTGGTAGTCGGATGGGTTGTTCGTTCGGGAGGCGGATCCTCGGCTGGTCCCCCAGTGATCGGCCATCGCGGTGACATTGCTGTCAGCCACCGCATGGAGGAACAATTGCAATGCTGCCTCCGCCGCGGGCGCGGGCGCTGCGGGTGCCTGGCCGCTGGCGCCGCCGCTAGCGCCGCCGCAGGCGGAGAGAAGGACGCCCATGATCACCAGACCGCGAGTCATCAAGTTGCTCCCTCATGTGAAGTTGTCTGCCGAAGTTAACGGCCACCGGAGTCCCGAGCAATGACCGCAGCGACACCCGCACGGCTGTACATCAACATCGATCACGTCGCCACCGTGCGCGAGGCTCGCAAGACCGATGAGCCGGACCCGGTCGAGGCGGCGCGCCTGGCCGAGGACGCCGGCGCCGATGGAATCACGGCCCATTTGCGGGAGGACCGACGTCACATCCAGGACCGGGACATCGAGCGCCTCGCGTCCGGCGTGCGCACGGTGCTGAACCTGGAGCTCGCGGCCACCCGGCGCATCGTGGATATCGCCTGCCAGCTTCGACCCTATCAGGCCACCCTGGTGCCGGAGCGGCGCGAGGAGATCACCACGGAAGGCGGTCTCAATCTAAGCGCCGACACCCCGCGACTCCGCGAGGCGATCCAGCGGCTCAGCGACGCCGGTTGCCGGGTAAGCCTGTTCATCGATCCCGACCGGGCCAGCCTGGCGCAGGCCCGGGATCTCGGGGTTCCGGCCGTAGAGCTGCACACCGGACACTATGCCCACGCCTGGAAGATGGACGCGCGGGCGCTCGATG
>JBDTTZ010000011.1:0-4072 GCA_040008015.1 Gemmatimonadota bacterium | reverse complement strand
CGGCAAAGTGACCCAAACCTCGGCCACGCGGCTCACCAACGCACTCCGGAGCCGGCTCTACTCGGCGGCTGGCGTGTTCAATGTGAAGGTGACGGTTAAGGATAAGAACAACGCGGTCGGGACATCGAACACGATTCAGGTCGTGGTGCAGTAGGGGGGAGCGATTCCTCAGCTGCACCACAGAGGAGTACTGCCGAATTATTGTCGAACAAGGGTGAGGCTCTAGTGAAGCTGCCGGCCCGGTGCCCTGGTCTGTCCGGGTGGCGTTCCTGACCTTTGGCAGTTTGTCGAGCTGGCGCATCGCCCTCTTGTAACGAACTGTCGCTTCCCTGCGACACCTCTAGCGGGATGTGATCTCGGCGTTAATGTCTTGCGCGTTTCCACCCGAGCCGATGAGGATCCCTATGTGGTCACCGAGAATCAAGTCACAGGCAACATGTGTCTGCGTGGTACTTGCAGTGGCCAGCGTTGGGTGCCGAGAGGATCGTTTGTTGACTGATCCTCGAGAGCCGGAGGCGATAGGCCAACGGCCAAATCATGTGTTGCTCACACTAGGTGGTGTGGTCCAAGTTACGACCGGTGAGCACCATTCCTGCGCGCTCAAGTCCGATGGTAAGGTTGCCTGCTGGGGCGACAACACCTTCGGCCAGTCTGCTCCTCCGGGATCGTCATTCAGCCAGATCAGCGCTGGAGGCAGTAAGACTTGCGGGCTCAGGACCGATGGAGCACTCGCCTGTTGGGGGTCGAATGGTTTCGCCGGCCCACCTACTCCGCCCGCTGGAACCTACGTTCAAGTGAGCTCAGGGGCCAACCACGCGTGCGCTCTGACTGGTGACGGAACGGCGGTTTGCTGGGGTGCCAATTATGCCGGACAATCGTCACCACCGCCCCACGCGTTTTCTCAGGTGGCTGCAGGCTACGCTCACACGTGTGGACTGCTGCCGGTCGGCATCGTGGAGTGTTGGGGAGATATTGCGTCACCGCCAGGTGATACGTTCACTCAGATCAGTTCGGGTGCAAACTTCGCATGCGGCATCAAGACCGATGTCACAATCGGATGCTGGGGAGTCGGTTACAATGGTCAATCAACACCCCCGCCCGGACAATTCACTCAAGTCTCAGCGGGACTCAACTACGCCTGTGCCGCAGGAATCGACGGTTTGGTCGCATGCTGGGGGTATAATGGATTTGGACAATCCACGCCACCGAGCGACTCGTTCAACCAGGTGAGTTCAGGCTGGAACCACACTTGTGGACTGGGCGCGGACGGCCAGGTGAGATGTTGGGGCTATGATGGGTCGGGTGCCGCCACCCCACCGACCGCTACCTTCAGTCAGGTCAGCGCAGGACGTGATTTCACCTGCGGCGTCGTCGAGACCGGAGGTGCGTTGGCTTGCTGGGGTCAAAGCAGTTTCGGTCAAGCCACCCCGCCTGGCGGATCGTTCCTCGAGGTGAGTTCGGGAATCAGCCACAGTTGCGGACTCCATAGTGATGGAACCGTAGCTTGCTGGGGATTCAACTCAGATGGCCAGGCGACGCCACCGGCCGGGGCCTTCAGTCAGGTGAGTGTAGGGGGTGGGCACTCGTGTGGGTTGAAGACCGACAATACCGTGGAATGCTGGGGCAACAATTATTGGGGCCAGGCGACGCCCCCATTCGGGACTTTCAGCCAGGTGAGTGCCGGAGGCAGTCATACCTGCGGTTTGGAAACCGATGGGACGATTGTCTGTTGGGGGAACGACTTCGATGGGCAGTCTACGGTCCCAACAGGACCCTTCAGTCAGGTAAGTGCGGGTTCGTCTCATACCTGCGGATTGCGAACCGATGGTACCGTGACATGCTGGGGCTACAATCTCGACGGCCGAGCTTCAGCCCCGACTGGGACGTTCAGCCAGATAAGTGCCGGGGGGGTCACATGCGGAGTAAGAACCGACGGAGCGTTGGCCTGCTGGGGATTCAATGGTTTTCGCCAGGCATCACCACCGATCGGGACCTTCCACAAGCTAACCGTTGGTGACAATCACTCCTGTGCTCTTGAGCCCGACGAGAGCGTTGCGTGCTGGGGACATACCAGCATAGCCCAAGGACCCAACCATGCTCCGATAGCCGGTGCGGGCGGTCCTTATGGAGTAACTCCCGAAGGGGACTTCGTCAGTTTTGACGGGTCCAGCAGTTCCGACCCTGAGGGCGACGCTCTCTCCTACCTCTGGGACTTCGGCGATGGCGAACCGAATGGTACTGGGATCAATCCGACGCATGGCTACGTGGACAATGGGACCTATGTCGTAACGCTCACGGTCAGTGACGGCAGTCTCAATGATGTGATGACCACGACCGTGTCGGTCGGGAACGCCGCGCCGGTGGTGAATGCCGGACCCGACGGTACCACCTCGAGAAACCAGACCTATACCCTGAGCGCGAGCTTCAACGATGCCGGGCTCGTAGACGCGCCCTGGCAGACCACGATCGATTGGGGCGACGGGTCGCCGCCGACTTCCGGCAGCAGCGGTGCCCAGGGGGCGATCGGTGGCAGTCACGTGTACACGACCGCCGGAAGTCGCGTGATCACGGTGTCCGTCACCGATAAGGATGGGGGAACGGGAAGCGACGCCGCCAATGTCACGGTCAGCGCCAATCGCGCCCCGATCGCGTTCGTGAACGGACCCTACAGTGGCAACGAAGCCGCGCAGATCTCCTTTACCGCCGCAGGGTCCTCCGATCCCGACGGTAACCCCATCACCTACGCCTGGAATTTTGGTGACGGGGGGACCGGCACCGGCCAGAAGCCGAAGCACATCTACGCCGACAACGGGGCCTACACGGTGACCGTGACGGTGAGCGACGGCAGTCTGACCAATGCCGCCTCCGCCCCGGTCACCGTCGCCAACGTGGCGCCCACGGCCACGTTCGGGCATAGCGGCGCGGTGCCGGAGGGCTCGCCCTTCACCCTCACCCTCACCAACCCGAACGATGTGTCCGCGCCCGACCAGACGGCCGGCTTCCAGTATTCCTTCGATTGCGGTACCGGCTACGGCGCCTTCAGCGCGGCAACGAGTGCGACCTGCCCCACGGTGGACAACGGCGCACGCACGGTCCGCGGTCGCATCCGGGACAAGGACGGAGGCACCAAGGTCTACTCGGCATCGCAACTGGTCAACAACAAGCTACCGGTGGTTTCCATCAGCGCCGGTGGGCCAACGACCATCCTGAAGGGCCAGAGCTTTACCCTCAACAGCCTCTTCACCGATGCCGGGGTTCAGGACAATCCCTGGACCGAGACGATCACCTGGGGGAACGGTTCCCAGACGCTGACCGCCAACTCCCAGGGCGCGCAGCCGCCCCGGACCCGGGTCTATAACACCCGGGGGACGTTTACGATCAAGATGACGGTGAAGGACAAGAACGGCGGGATTGGTACCTCGAACACGCTTACACTGGTAGTGCAGTAGGCCGCAGGAGGGGCTTCAGTCCCGTACAATGACATTTCTCGAACCGCAAGCCGTGTCCTGATGAGGGCACGGCTTTCTGGTGTCGGCCGCCCGGTTGTCAGCCGGAGCCCCCTCAGAACGACACGCAGGTCTGCGACCGCTCCCACATCACCGCCTCCTGGCGAAACCGCTCCCGGTAGTGGGCGATGATCTGCTGGATGCTTTCATTAGCTGTCGATGAAAGGTCGTGGATCAGGATGACCACGCGGGACGGCTCCGACCGGACCTGGCCGCTAGCCTCCCGCCACTGGCCGGTGGCGGTAAAGGCCGTGAGTCCAGTCGGAAACAGGGGGGTGACGGTATTCGCCAGGAAGTCGTCCCAGTCGGCGATCGGGATCTCGCCCCCGCCGGGGATGGTGAGCCCGAAATACAGGGCGTCCCGGAGCTGGAGGGTCTGGCCCCCGGTACAGGTCAGGGGGGTCGCCGAGGCCGCCGGGGCGGGCCGGCAGCCTTCCACGGCCAGGACCAGGCCCAGCGCGAGGGCGGATATCCTATAAGGAAGGGACATTTGGTCCCCGGAACTTAGAGTCCGCCTGCCGGGGGTGGATAGGGGTGCCGGACCGGGAGAATTCCGGAGGCTCCGA
>JBDTTZ010000010.1:0-4410 GCA_040008015.1 Gemmatimonadota bacterium | reverse complement strand
GCCGCATCGTATCGCCGCGCGGTGGACCAGGCCGGCACGGCCGACTCGCTGGGCCAGGCCGCCGACCTGAAGCTGCGGCAACTGCAATCGGTCGTGGTGCCGGCCGATACTTCGCTGAATTGAGAATGCCATGCGTGGAAAGCTGATCGTCCTTCTCGGGTTGCTCGCCGGCTGCGGCAAAGGCACCAAGCCCGGCCAGCCGGTGCCCATCACCGGCAGCACCGCCGTGGTGGATTCGCTCTGGAAAAGCGGCCAGGAACGTTTTCGGCACGGCGAATGGGCCAAGTCGGCGGCCGAGCTGGAACGCCTGCTCCTTGAAATCTCCCCCGGCGATATCCGGATCATCAACATTCATTTCCTCCTGGGCGAGATCTATTTCGCCCAGAACGATCATATTCGCGCGGCCCGGGAGTTTCGCCGGGTCTCCGATAGCACCTCCGCCAGCCCGCTGGCGCCGGACGCGCTGATGCGAGCCGGCGATGTATATGCCGACCTCTGGCGCCGGCCCGAGCTGGATCCGAGCTATGGCCAGACCGCGTTGGCGACGTACGAGGAGTTGCTGAACCGCTATCCCGATTCACCCGCCGCGCCCAAGACCCGGGAGCGCATCGCGACGCTCAACAACCAGTTCGCCGACAAGGCGTTCAAGAACGCGATGTATTATTTCCGGCTCAAGGCCTACGACTCCGCGATTCTCTACTTCCGCGACATGCTGGCCACGTACCCCCGGGCCGACGTCGCGCCGGAAGCGCTGACCAGGCTGATCGAAGCGTATCACGCCATCGGATATGCGGAAGAAGAGAAAGAGACCTGCGGCTATTTCCGGCAGAACCATCCTGGCGCGCCGGGGATCGATCGCGTGTGTCCTCTTACCAGCTAGTAGCATATCGCTTATGGCCTATGGCAGCTCCGATGTCACCTTGGGTTGCTACCGGCATGACATCGATCTGACTCGAAGCTGCGATACGCGATAAGCGATATGCCATCCGCCATCCGCCATCCGCCATCCGCCATAGGGCTTTTAGGCGGCTCTTTCGACCCGATTCATAACGGTCATCTGATCGTCGCCGTCGCCCTGCTGGAGCAGTTGAACCTCGACCAACTTCGTTTCATCCCCGCCCGCGAGCAGCCGTTCAAGCAGGGTACCCACGTCGCCAGCCCGGAAGACCGGGCCCGCATGGTCGCGCTCGCCATCGAAGGCGAGCCGCGCTTCCGGTTGGAGACCCTCGAGCTGGAACGACCGGGACCCTCGTACACCGTGGATACCCTGCGGGCCCTCGCCGCCCGGGAACCCGGCCAGTCGTTCGTTCTCCTGGTCGGCTCCGACGCCGCCCGGGATCTCGACAAGTGGCGGGAGGTCGCCGAGCTGGCGACGCTGGCCCGGGTCGTCGCCTTCGGCCGTTCCGGGGCTCCCGTCATCCCGTCCCGCCTGATCAGCGCCACCGTTACCGTCCCCGAAGTGGATATCTCGGCCACCGACCTGAGGATCCGGCTCAAGGCCGGGCGGTCCATCCGGTACCGGGTCCCGGACCCCGTGGCCCGGTATATCGCTGAAAATCGACTATATTTATAGACTTGCGGCAGATAGCAGATAGCAGATAGCAGATAGCAGATAGCGTATGGCTGATGGCAGAGTGGCAGCGGTTGCCCTCGCAGTTGCCATCAGCCATCTGCCATTCGCCACTCAACGGAAAAGTATGATCAACAAGTTCGTCACCAAGATCTTCGGCAGCCGGTTCGACCGCGAGCGCAAGAAGCTCCAGCCCGTGGTCGAGCAGATTCACCGCGAAGAAGCGAAGCTCAAGGACCTGAGCGAGGAACAGCTCCAGGCCCAGACGCCGAAGTTCCGCGCTATCATCGCCGAGCGCACCGCGGAATCCCGGCGCGAGCTGGACGAAGTCCGCGCGGCCAAGCACAGCTGTGCCGATCCCGAGGAACGGGACCAGCTGGAGCGCCGCTTTTCCGAGATCGAAGCGAAGTACAAGAAAGAACTGGCCGTCGTGCTGGACGAGCTGCTGCCGGAGGCCTTCGCCACCGTGCGCGAAGCCTGCCGCCGCCTGCTCGGCACGACCGTGGTGGTGACGGGGCACGAGATGATCTGGGACATGGTGCCCTACGATGTCCAGCTGATCGGAGGTCTCGTCCTGCACCGGGGCCGCATCGCCGAGATGGCGACCGGCGAAGGCAAGACCCTGGTCGCCACGCTCCCGCTCTACCTGAACGCGCTCACCGGCCGCGGTACTCACCTGGTCACGGTCAACAACTACCTGGCCCGGCGTGACTCTCAGTGGATGGGACACGTCTACCACTACCTCGGCCTCACGGTTTCCTGCCTGGACGACACCCAGCCTTCCTCGCCGGAGCGGCGCGCGGCCTACTTTGCCGACATCACCTACGGCACCAATAACGAGTTCGGCTTCGATTACCTGCGCGACAATATGGTCTTCACCCTGGACCAGCGGGTCCAGCGGCACCATGCCTACGCCATCATTGACGAGGTGGACTCGATCCTGATCGACGAGGCGCGGACCCCGCTCATCATCTCGGGCGCGGTGGGTCACGCCGAAGACGACAAGTACGCCCAGCACAACCGCCAGGTCGCGGAGCTGGTGCGCAAGCAGAGCGCGGTGGTGAGCGAGCTGATGGCCCAGGGCGAAAAGCTGCTGGAGAACCCCAAGACCCAGAGCGACGCGGCCCTCAAGCTCTACCAGGCCCAGCTGGGCAGCCCCAAGAACAAGAAGCTGCTCAAGATCCTGAACGAGACCGGGGTGAAGTCGCTGGTCCAGCGCATGGAGTTGGACGCCATCGCCGACCGCAAGCTGCCGATGCGGCAGCAGCGGATGCGGGACATGGAAGACATTCTCTACTTTGTGCTGGACGAGAAGGGGCACTCGGTGCACCTCACCGATCGCGGCGCCACCGAGATGAGCCCCGGCGACCCCGACCTGTTCATCATTCCGGACATCTCCCAGGCGATTCACGACATCGAGAAGGACCCGGACATGGCTCCGGCCGACCGGGTCACCCGGCGGCGCGAGGTCGAAGGCGAATACGCCAACAAGAGCGAGAAGCTCCACATCATCCACAAGCTGCTCCAGGCCCACGCGCTCTACGAGAAGGACGTGGACTACGTGGTGCAGGAGGGGCAGGTCCTCATCGTGGACGAGTTCACCGGCCGGCTGATGTCGGGCCGGCGCTGGAGCGACGGGCTGCACCAGGCGGTGGAAGCCAAGGAACAGGTGCAGGTGAAGGGGGAGACCCAGACCCTCGCCACCGTCACCATCCAGAACTACTTCCGGATGTACGACAAGCTGGCCGGTATGACCGGTACCGCCGAGACCGAAGAGACCGAGTTCTTCCAGATCTACGGCCTCGAGGTGTCGGTGATCCCCACCAACCGGCCCATCCGCCGGAACGACCGCCAGGACCTGATCTACAAGACCCGGCGGGAGAAGTACAACGCGATTGCCGAGGAAGTGGAGCGGCTCAACAACCTGGGGCTGCCGGTCCTGATCGGCACCGTCACGGTGGACGTTTCCGAGACGTTGTCCCGTCAACTCAAGCGCCGCGGGCTCAAGCACGAGGTGCTGAACGCCAAGTATCACCAGCGGGAAGCCGAGATCGTCGCCGGGGCAGGGCAGAAAGCCGCGATCACCATCGCGACCAACATGGCCGGCCGCGGCACCGACATCAAACTCGGCAAGGACCTTGACCTTACCTCGGAGGAGGCCGGGCTGCACATCGTCGGCACCGAGCGGCACGAGTCGCGTCGCATCGACCGCCAGCTGCGGGGCCGGGCCGGCCGCCAGGGCGACCCCGGCGCCACGCTCTTCTACTTGTCCCTGGAAGACGACCTGATGCGGCTGTTCGGGTCGGACCGGATCGCGGGCTGGATGGACAAGGGCGGGGCCGAGGAAGGCGAGGTCATCTCCCACCCCTGGGTGACCCGCGCCATCGAGCAGGCCCAGAAGCGGGTCGAGCTGCAGAACTTCCAGGCCCGGAAACGGCTGCTGGAATACGACGACGTGATGAACCAGCAGCGGGACGTGATCTACTCGCTCCGGTTCTTCGCGCTGGAACGGGGCGAGGAGCTGAAGGCCGAGGCGCGCCGGATGATCGAAAGCGCGCTGGAGCGGAGCGTGCGGCTCTTCCTGGCGGACACCGAGCGGCCCGAGGAGTACGATCGCGAGGGACTCGCCTCGGAGCTGCTGATGCGCTTCCTGGTCAAGGCTGACCAGGTGACTGACGCCGCCCGGGCTTCCGATCTCGACGGACTGGTGCGGACCGCCAAGGAGGCCGGAGAAGAGGCGTTCAAGAGGAAAATCGAGTATCTCGCCGATTTCGGGCGCAGCATTGCCAGCAAGGAGCAGGTCGACAGCCAGGTGCTCTCCCACGTGATGCTGAACGTGA
>JBDTTZ010000009.1:0-5535 GCA_040008015.1 Gemmatimonadota bacterium | reverse complement strand
AGTGAACGGCACTTCGAGTACGGCTACTTCCACGCAAACGGAAGTGCCAGTCTCACGGCTCCCGCCGGCCCGGTGACGATCGAGATCTCCCATGGTCCCGAGTACCGGGTATGGCGGGATACGGTCACCATCACGGCGGACAGCACTTTGAGCGTGAGGGCCGCACTCACCCGTATCGCCGATCTGCGCCGGACCGGCTGGACCAGCGGCGACCTGCACGTCCACATGAACTACGGCGGCCACTATCGCGCCACGCCGGCGACCCTGACCCTCCAGGCCCGGGCCGAAGGCTTGAGCGTGATCGAGAATCTTATCGTCAACAAAGAAGGCAGGGTGCCGGATATCGGCTACTTTACGGGGCAGCCCGATCCGGTTTCACGACCCGACCTTCTTATCGTACACGACCAGGAGTACCACACCTCCTACTGGGGCCACACCGGCATCCTTGGCCTTACCGATCACGTCATTCTCCCCGGGTACGCGGCGTACGTGAACACGCCGGTGGCGAGCCTGTACCCGGACAACGCGGCGGTGAGCGACCTGGCCCACGCACAAGGCGCTCTCTTCGGCTACGTGCACCCGTTCGATGAATACCCCGACCCGTCCAACAAGGCCGTCCCGCTCAACACCGAGCTGCCGGTGGACGTGGCCCTGGGCAAGGTGGACTACTACGAAGTGATGGGATTCAGCGATCACCTGGCGAGCGCCAGGGTTTGGTACCAGCTGCTGAACAGCGGGTTTCGAATTCCGGCTGGCGCCGGCACCGATGCGATGACCAACTACGCATCGTTGCGAGGGCCGGTAGGCACCGCCCGGGTCTACGTGCACTCGGGCCCCGTGCTGAATCACCGGCGCTGGCTCAATTCGCTCAAGGCGGGCCGCACCTTTGTCACCAACGGACCGCTCCCCGGCCTGACGGCCGGGGCTACGGGTATTGGTGGAGAGATCCGGCTGGCTCGCGCGGGCTCCATCACCTTCCATGTGACACTCCGTTCCATCGTGCCCGTTGATCACCTCGAACTCGTGTGTAATGGGGCGGTGGTAGCGGCCATCCCGCTCGGCGGCGATCGCACCAGAGCAGACACCTCGGTCAGCGTTACCGTGGCGGCGAGCAGCTGGTACGCCATTCGTGCCTGGAGTGACAAACCGGCCGAGCCGATTCTCGATCTCTATCCCTTCTCACACACCAGCCCGATTTATGTGCTCCTGGCTGACCAGCCCATTCGGTCGCGTGAATCCGCCGACTATTTCCTGGCGTGGATTGGAAGACTTGAGGAGGGGGTGCTCGCGCATACGGGGTGGAATACTCCGGCGGAGCGGGACTCGGTGCTTTCGCACATTCGGGAGGCGAGGTCGGTATTTGAGGCTCGAAGATAGAGTGCGGTTGTTGGCTAATCGGCACCGCCGGTCTGCCCATCGCGAAAGCGCGAAAGAGCAAAGGCGCGAACGATGACAAATACTTTACCCTACTAATGTTCGCCTATGACGAGAATCAACCGCCGCTTCCTATTTTCGCTCTTTCGCGTTTTCGCGATTGTTGTTGCTGTTCTCAGCGGTCTCGGACCACCCAACACATGAGTTGACCCATGCGATCTCGCGCGGCCTTGCTCCTCGCATTCACCCTGTTTGCAGTCCCTCTCCGTGGACAGGCTTCGAGCGGCGGGCGCGCCCTCACTACCGACGATTACCGCCGCATGCGGTCCATCCAGGGGATCGAAGCCTCGCCGGACGGCAAGCTGGCGGTGGTTGGGATCAGCACGGTGGACACTGTCGCCGATGCGTATACCTCGGACCTCTGGCTGCTCACTCCTTCGACCGGCGCCTTTCGGCAGCTCACCCAGAGCGAGGCCGGCGAGTACGATCCCCAGTTCTCTCCCGATGGCCAGCGGATCGGGTTCCTTTCGAGCCCGGAAGATTTTACCCAGGTCTACAGCCTGCCACTCACCGGGGGCGACGCCGCTCCCCTGTTCGCCTTTGAGGGCGATATCGAAGCGTTCGCCTGGTTCCCCGACGGGAAGCACATCGCCTTCACCGCCACCGACCCGGTCCCCGAGGATTCGACCGACCAGCTGAGCCAGTTCCAGCAGTACACCCGCACCTATTACAAGGTGAACGGAAGCGGCTATCTCGATGGCCGCTACAGCCATCTCTGGGTCGCCGACCTGGCCACCGGTGAGATACGACTGGTCTCGGGTGGCGACTACGACCACGAATCTCCCGCCGTGTCCCCCGATGGACGCTGGATCGCGTTCGTCAGCAACCGCTCGGCGGACAAGGACGAGAACCGCAACACCGACGTCTATCTCAGTCCCGCGGCCGGCGGCGCCCTGGTGCAGGTCTCTCATGAACCGGGTACCGCGGATCACCCGGCCTGGTCTCCCGACGGGCATACGCTGGCCTGGCTGGAGCAGACCAAGCACAATAGCTACGGAGGCCATGCCTACCTGTGGACGGCCGGCGTCCGGGGCTCGCAGGTGACTCCTGCACGGAACCTGACCCTCGGCATGGATCGCAGTGTGAGCGAAGGATCCTACCAGGAAGGTGGCGCGCCGTACCCGCGCTGGTCCCGCGACGGGAAGACGCTCTACGTGGCCATCGAGGACAAGGCGCGGGTGCATGCGTATGCCGTTGACGCGGCAAGCGGAACTGCCCGGCTCCTGATCGGCGGCGACCGGATGGTCGAGTTCTTCACCCCGGTGGAGGGCGGGTTCATTCACGGAATGACCGACCAGGCCCATCTCGACGACATTTATCTCAACGACGCTGGTCTCCGCGCGTCGCGCCAGCTGACCCACCTCAACGACGACTGGTTCAAGGATATCCGGGTGCTGCCGACAGAACGTTTTGTGTTCAAGAGCAGGGACGGCGAGAGCATCGAGGGGTTCGTGGTGAAGCCGGCGGGCTGGGTTCCCGGGAAGCGCTATCCCACCATCCTCGGTATTCACGGCGGACCCCAGTGGTTCTACCCGGTTGCCTACCACGACGCCTTTCAGATCATGGCGGGCCGCGGGTATCTCGCGGTGTATATCAATCCGCGGGGGAGCACCGGGTATGGGATGCGGTTCCTGGACCTGATTGGCGGACGCTATAACCATGGCGACGATCAGGACTTCATGACCGCGCTGGATACCATGATCGCGCGGGGGTGGGCCGACTCCACGCGGCTCTTTCTCTATGGCAACTCGTATGGCGGGATGGCGACCAGCTGGCTGGTAACCCAGACCCACCGCTTCCGCGCCGCGGCCAGCGCGTCCGGCGTCTCCGACTACACGGCGTCATTCGGTGTCGATGACGACCACATCGAGTGGATGGAATCCATGGGCGGCGCGCCGTGGCAGGTGCCGGAGAACTATCGCAAGGCGTCGCCGATGACTTATATCACCCAGGTGACGACCCCGACGATCTTTCTTCACGGCGGCCAGGATTACATCTGTCCCACCGGCGAATCGGAGCGGATGTACACGGCGTTACGGCTGCGCGGGGTGGAATCGAAGCTGGTGATCTTTCCGGACGAGAACCACAACTTTGATGCGCGGGCCAGCACGTTTCCGGAGCGTTCAAGGCTGGTGCTGGAGTGGTTTGACCAGCACCAGTAAACAGCGTGAAGTGTGAAGAGGATGCGGGGAAACTAGGGACTGAGGGCGGCCGGCCCGACTCCCAATTCTTTCCATAAGAACGAATAGATCGCCGCATACATCAGCGCCGTCTGCTCCGGCGTGACGCCGGCGCCGTGCCCGCCTTCGGTGTTCTCGAACAGGTAGGTGCGGTACCCCATCGATGCCATCTTCGCCTGCATCTTCCTGGCGTGCACCGGGCCCACCCGGTCATCGTGCGTCGTGGTGGTGAACAGTACCGGCGGGTATTTCCGGCTGGGGAAGACGTTCTGATAGGGCGAGTAGCGGGAGATGTAGGCCCAGTCCTCCGGCTTGTCGGGATCGCCGTACTCATCGATCCAGCTGGCCCCGGCCTGGAGCTTGGTATAGCCGCGCATGTCGAGCAGCGGAACCGCGGAGACAACGGCACCAAAGAGATCCGGCCGCTCGGTCAGGGCCACGCCGACCAGCAACCCGCCGTTGCTGCCGCCCTCGATACCCAGGTGCGCCGGGCTGGTGATTTTTCGTGCGATCAGGTCTTCCGCGACGGCGAGGAAATCGTCATACGCACGCTGCCGGTTTTCCTTCTGCGCGGCCCGGTGCCAGGAAGGGCCGAATTCACCGCCGCCCCGGATATTCGCCAGGACATAGACTCCGCCCCATTCCAGCCAGGAGGAACCGGTGAGACCACTGTAGTACGGGAGGCTCGAAATCTGAAACCCGCCGTAGGCGGAGAGCAGCGTCGCATTGTTTCCATCCATCGCCAGGCCGTTCCGGTGAACGATGAAGTACGGAACCCGGGTACCATCCTTCGAACGAGCATCGAACTGGTGCACCTCGAGTCCGCTGGCATTGAACATGGCGGGCAATTGCCTGATCTGATGGATGCTTCCATCATCGGCCACCTGGAGGAGACTGGTGGGCTGCAGAAAGCTCTGGTAGGTGACGTAATACCGGTCGCTGGTGGGATCGATTCCGACCACCCCAACGTCTCCCAATTCGGCCGCCGGCACCCGGCTTCCCGACCAGCGGCCGTTCCGGTAACGAAACCGGTGCAACTCGCTGTGCACGTTGTCGAGCAGCGAAACCAGAACCTCGCTCTTCGTGGTCGTCACTGAATTGATGACGGTGCGGGCGTTGGGGGCGAAGATGGTCTGGAAGGTACGGCTGCCTCCGCGGAACGCCCGATATCCGATGCCCAGCAAGGCGCCTTCCGGATAGGCGTGACCGCCGACGGTCCAGCGCGACCGGAGATACACCACCAGCTGGTCGCCGACGAAGGACGGGTCGGCATCCAGGGGAATCTCGAGCAGGATGGCTTGGTCATTTTCCACCAGGAAGATCTTGGTATGAAAGAACGTGACGCCGTTGTAGATGATTGGAATCATCCGGCCCTGCATGAAGACTGAGCCGGCCCACGCGGCGACGTCGGACTCTTTCCCTTCGAACACGGTCGTCGCACTGGCCAATGGAGTGCCACGGTGCCACAGCTTGACGATTCTCGGATAGCCCGACCTTGTCAGGCTGCCAGGGCCAAAGTCGCTGCTGATGAGAAGGGTGTTCTCATCCAGCCACCCGATCGAGCTCTTGGCTTCGGGGACCAGGAATCCTCCCTCCACGAAATGCTTGGCGACCGCGTCGTACTCGCGGACTTCGGCCGCATCGCCGCCACCCCTGGAAAGCGAGACGAGGCAATGGCGGTACTCGGGCGGAAGACAGTCGGTGCCCGCGTAGGCCCAGGTCACTCCTTCTCTGGCCGCCAGCGAATCGATGTCGAGTACCGGCTCCCACTCGGGGGAGGGCGTCGCGTAGGACTCGGCCGTCGTGCGCCGGTAGATGCCGCGCGGATGCGCGCTGTCCTGCCAGAAGTTGTAGATGTACCGGCCCCGCTGGGTGGGATACGCGAGACGATCCTTTGAATTCAGAACCCCCAGGATCCGGG
>JBDTTZ010000008.1:0-10596 GCA_040008015.1 Gemmatimonadota bacterium | reverse complement strand
GGCATGATGCTGGCCGAGACAGCGGCGGGGCCCTTCTCCCGGGCGGGCTGGGTATTTGAGCTCAAGATGGATGGTTACCGGCTGGTTGCCGGGAGCGAGGGAGGGAAGGCCCAGCTAATCAGCCGCAATTCGATCGACCTCGCCGGTACCTTTCCCGAAATCACCCGTGCGGTTGGCGCGCTCCCATTCGGCAATATCGTGCTGGACGGCGAAGTGGTGGCGATGACGGCGGACGGGCGCCCCAGCTTTCAGCTGCTGCAGCAGCGGGGCAAGCTCACCCGGGCCCCCGATGTGGAGCGGGCTGTCGGCAAGGTTTCCGTGGTCTATTTCGTGTTCGACCTGCTCGGCTTCGAGGGTTTTGACCTGCGAACCCTCCCCCTGGTAAAGCGGAAGGAGCTGTTGGAGCTGGTGGTGCCGAAGGACGGCCCGATCCGCTATCTCGAGCACATTGAAACCGATGGTGAATCGCTCTACCGGCACGTGGTCGAGCTGGGGCTCGAGGGCATCATGGCGAAGAAGGCCGATTCGGCCTACAAGGCCGGGCGCTCGCCGTACTGGAACAAGATCAGGGCGGACCGGAGTGACGACTTCGTGGTGGTAGGATACTCCCAGCCCAAGGGCTCACGCGGGGGTTTCGGCGCGCTGCACCTGGGGCAGTACGTGGCTGGCAAGCTCGCCTACTCGGGCCGCGCCGGCAGCGGGTTCAGCGGAAGGCAGCTGAAAGAGGTCAAGGCCCAGCTCGACAAGATCACGAGGAGAAGCCCTCCCTGTATCGGCCCGATTCCGCCCGGCGGGACAACCGGCGCGATTCCCATCACCGCCGTCCCCGACTATCGCACGGCGACCTGGGTCGAGCCCATGCTGGTGTGTGAAGTCCGGTTCAAGGAGTGGACCCAGGAAGGCTATCTCCGCCACCCGGTGTTTCTGCGTTTCCGGGAAGACAAGCCGCCTGAGCAAAGCATCAGGCAGGAGCCGATCGCGGTGATTGGCACGGAGTCAAAGCCGAAAAAGGCGTCCCGGATCCGGGCCGAGCCCGGGGTGCACCTCTCCAACGTGGACAAGATCTTCTGGCCGGACGACGGCTACACCAAGGGTGACCTGATCGAGTATTATCGCACCATTGCACCCTGGCTGCACCCCTATCTCCACGATCGCGCCGTGGTACTCACCCGGTTTCCTGACGGTATCAAGGGGAAGTCATTCTTTCAGAAGGATGCGCCGGGACGGGTGCCGGAGTGGCTGCGCACTGTGCGGCTCTACCGCGACCAGGCGGCGCGGGACATCGACTACTTCGTCTGCGAGAACGAGGCGGGGCTGATGTATCTCGCGAACCTCGGGACGATCCCGCTCCACATCTGGGCCAGCCGGGTGACGACGCTGGAACATCCCGACTGGTGCAGTCTCGATCTCGACCCCAAGGGCGCGCCGTTCAGCGACGTCATCACGCTGGCCCGCTCGGCGCGCGAGCTGTGTGAACGGATCGCGCTGCCATCCTTCATCAAGACCACCGGCTCATCGGGACTTCACGTCATGATCCCATTGGGCCGCCAGTTCACCCATGACCAGTCCCGGACGCTGGGCGAAGTGCTGGCCCATGCCCTGGTGAAACAGCACGCCGGCATCGCCACCACGACCCGGGCGGTGCAGAAGCGCGAGGGAAAGGTCTACGTGGATTACATGCAGAACGGCCACGGGATTCTGCTCGTCGCCCCGTTCAGCGTCCGAGCGCTGCCCGGTGCTCCGGTGTCCATGCCGCTCAGGTGGACCGAGGTGAAGCCGGGGCTCGACATCCGGGCGTTCACTATCAAGAATGCTCTGGAGCGGATGAGAAAACTGAAAAAGGATCCCCTGCTGCCGATCCTCGAAAGCGCGCCAGACCTGGGCGCCGTATTGGACGCCCTGCAGAGGGAAATGTGAGTTGTCTTCCTGTCTCCATCCTACCTGTTTTTATTGCACTGTTGTAGCTATTGAATTGTTGTAGTCCTCGGCGATAACCTCAGCGGAAATCAGTTGCTCCGCGGTCTGCTGTTCTCCGAGCTCTCTGTCTTCTCAGGCAACCAATGCCCGATTCCACCACAGAACTGCAATTCGATACCGGGACCCGAGCCGGCAAGGTCTCGGCCATCCTCGAGCTGCCAGCGCACGCGACCTCCCTGTACGTGATGGCTCACGGTGCCGGCGCCGGCATGCGGCATCGTTTCATGGAAGCGATGGCCGGCTCCCTGGCCGGACTCGGCGTGGGGACTTTCCGCTACCAGTTTCCCTACATGGAAACCGGGCAGAAACGGCCCGACGTTCCGGCTGTGCTCCATGCCACTGTGCGGGCGGCGGTCGCCATGGCGACCGACCGGGCGCCCGGGCTTCCCCTTTTTGCCGGCGGCAAGTCGATGGGCGGGAGGATGACGTCGGCAGCGGCGGCCGCCGAACCGCTTCCCGGCGTTCTGGGCCTCATTTTTCTCGGTTTCCCGCTCCACCAACCGGGAAAGCCCTCCACAACCCGGGCCGAGCACCTGGCCCAGGTCACCGTCCCGATGCTGTTTCTCCAGGGCACCCGGGACTCCCTGGCCTCCCTGGACCTGGTGCGATCGGTCTGGGAAAGCCTTCCCCTCGCCACCCTCCAGGTGGTGGAGGGTGGCGACCATTCCTTTGCCGTTTCCCGGCGGTCAGGGCGAACCAGCGAGGAGGCCATGGACGAGATGGCGCGGATGGTCCGGGACTGGATTGGGACGCGGTAGGCTGGGGAACCCGAACTGGCGGCCCCTCATTGACTTCGGGGCCTTTCCTGAGTAGGTTGTCGGCGCTCCAGACACGCGAATGACGCCTGTGTCAGATCAACTGAGATGGCCCGGGATCAGGCCTCACTGCCCGGTCCTTTTTGTTTGAAGGAATTTCCGTCAACTCGACGGGTGAGCCCAGCGCGGGGGCAGTGACCGCGAACTGTCGGGAGGCACGGGTTACCCGGACTCCGACAACACACCATAGGAGCAGGGCAATGCGTACCACCGGCACGGTGAAATGGTTCAACGATGCGAAGGGCTTTGGTTTTATCACTCCCGAGGGCGGGGCGAAGGATTGCTTTGTCCATCACTCGGCGATCCAGGGCACCGGGTTCAAGTCACTCGCCGAAGGCGACCGCGTAGAGTTCGACGTGGTGCAGGGCCAGAAGGGCCCCGCGGCGGAAAACGTCAAGAAGCTGTAATCACAGGAGCCACCCGATGATCGAAGTGACCCTCAAGGAAAACGACAGCATCGAGTGGGCGCTGAAGACGTTCAAGCGCAAGATGGCCAAGTCCGGCATCCTGCGTGATCTCCGGAAGTACCGGCATTATGTGAAACCCGGAGAGGCCCGCAATCTCAAGTCGGCCGAAGCTGCCCGTCGGCGCCGCAAGGACGCCCGTCGCGCGCAGGGATAATCAGCGAACGTCGAAAACAACAACGCGGCCCGGGAAACCGGGCCGCGTTTGTTATTCCCCTACGTTTATTTGGTCCGTTCCTGCGGAAGCCGGGTGGTCCCGATCCCCTTGATCACCTGGCGCAGCGTGGCCGGCAGGGCGGCATCGCCGGTACCGGCATAGTTGTCGACCTGCTGATTGATCCAGGCGCGCAGGGTGCCGTACTGCCGCGCGGTATCCGCGCTCTCGAACACGATGGACTCACCCGACAGCGTGTACTTGCCATCCTGCTCCTGGAGCAGGGCGAACACCGCATCGATCTGCGACAGCATCAGGTTGGTGAGCCGGGCATTCTCCGCGGTCTCCCGGTTCGAGGACCGGATGTTCCAGACACCCAGGTCGCGCGGGGTCCATCCCAGGCTGCGTCCCGAGGCCCCCACGGTGTCCTGGTAAGCCTTCTCGATCCGCTGCTCTTCATTCCGGTACTGCCGAAGCGCGCTGCCCGCCCCGGCGATCAGCCGCCGGGTGTCCTGGACTCCACTGGTCGACGCCATCCGGGTCTTGAGAAACAGCTGGGTGAAGCCGATCTGGAGCATCCGGATTTCCATCTCGCCCCGGGCATCCGAGTAGGCCGTGGCGTAGTGCTGAATCAGCGTGGCCGCCGGAACCTGGTTGGTTGACGGTTCCATGCTCATGGCCGAGAAATCGGACGGCAACGGCGCTTTCATGTTCATGCCCGGAGCCGCAATCCGGACGATCGCGGGAGCGCTGTCTCGTGAAGCCGGCGGGGCGGAATCTTTCCCCGGCTGAACGCTGGCCGCCGGCGTGGCGACGGTGTCCACGGAAGACAAGCCGCCAAAGGCGTCGGTGCGGGGCGTCGGCGCCGCCGCCAGCGTCTGGGTCGGCTCATTCGCCGCACCGGTGCTCCACGGGTGCCAGAACACCAGCCCGATCCCAAGGACAATCACTGCCGCGACGGCCATCAGCATCGGCATCTTGCTGACTTGCTTCCGCGGCACGAGAGTCGGATGGTGCGCGACCGCGGCGGGCTCCGGCCGGGGTGCCGGGTGGGCCAGGCCGCCCATCTCCTTGACGTGGTCGGCGGCCAGATCCAGGAACTCAATGCTCTTGAAGCCCGGAACCGGTACCGGCTCCGCCTTGGGGGGCTGAATCACCTTGAGGGGCTCGATCGCTTCATCGGGCTCCAGCAGGGAAAGCAGCTTGTCGACCTGGGGCGTCGCAGTCGGGGCCTTGAGGTTGGGCCTGGCCGGCGCTTCCTCTTCCGGATCCAACAGATCGAGACCCTCGCCCAGGTCAGGGACGCCGTTCCTGACCAGCGGCGGTGCCACCGGCTTCACGTTCCGCATCGGCAGCATGGTAGTGTGCTGCCTGGGCGGCGTGCCGTTGGTCGGCGCGGGCTTCGGCTTCGGCGCCGAGTGGCCGTTACCGTTGATCGGCTTCGGGACCTCGACACCCTCCAGCATGTTCTCGTAGGCCGAAAGCGTGGCAGGTTCGTCGGGCCGCCTGATGGTCGGGATGGAAACCCGCTTGATCGGCTTGGGCGTCTCGTGCTTTCGCTCGATCTCCGCCACCACCTCCAGCAGCTGCGCACGGGGAGCCGTGGACGGCAGGTTGGGATCAACCTTGATCGCGCTCTGCGAAGGCCGCACCGCGTTGATGACCTGGCGGCGCGATGCCTCGGCGCTGGATTGGTGCTTCTGCGCCTGGACCCGCGATGTCGCGATCTGGTAGTGGGGATGATTGGCAACCGACAGCCAGCGATCGGCTCGCTGGTGATAGATCAGCGCCTCGCCGTTCACTTCGCCGCCCTGCACTGCGGCGGTAAGCTCGTCGATGGACTGGTATACCCGTTCCTGGCCCGATGCCAGCTTGATGCGGTACATGGCCATGACCCCGATTCGGAGTGCTGGAACTGTGGTCGGAAAACCGGCCTATGTTCCTGTTAGGGCGACCGTTAGGGCCGGTCGCGCGCGAGCCGCTGTTTAGTAAAGCAACAGACGGGCCAATAATCTTGCATTGCTATGTAATAACTTACGACCGGTAATGACTAGGAATTAGACGGTCCAATTCTGCACTTTGCGGCAGTTACCCCAATTGGCACCAAGAGGTTAGCATCCGGAGCTGGTGGCGCTGGTCCCCGAACCGGGGTCATTGAAGACCAGGCAGCCCTTGCCGTCGCTACCGAACAGGGACCCGCTCCGCGTGTAACTGCTGTAGGCACCGCCGCTTCCGCGGTTGGTCACCCGCACGACCTGCCACAGGTTCAGCAGCATGGGCCCGTTTTCCACTCCGATGTTTCCAGCCCCGTCCATCCAGTACCGCCCCTGGTACACCGGTCCCAATTGCAGCAAGCCGACCACGTCCACCCGGTGCAGCTCCCGGCCGTTGATGAAAACGCCGGTGTGGCCATTGGAGGCATCGGCGCGCAGCGGTCCGCCGACGTCGAGATTGGGGGTGATGAAGCCGAGCGTCGGTCCCCCGCTGATGCCCCAGGCGCCGGATCTCTTGTCGTACCAGTAGGTGCCGTTCCGGATCGGCACCCGGTAGCGCTGCTCCAGCTGGACCACCGTGTCGTCGCTGAGCCGTACCTGGTTGATCACGACCGACCTGTTCTGCGCCTCGCCTGCCGGGGGCACGACCATGCCCAGGATGAGGGCCGCAAGCGCCGCGCGGGGGTACAACCTGCCGGGGGACCACATACCTGCCTCCTGTGAGATTTTGCGTTACGGCCGACTGCCGCGAGCGTCATAAGGGCAATTGGAGAACCACCGTCCCGGGGCCGGAAAACGGTGCGCAACCTCACCGGAATTCGACGCGAATCTCGACAGCGATGGAGGGAGTGTGAGGCGGCTTACCGAGCGCGAGTGACGGAGGAGGAACTACCGGGGAAAGAGCGAGGAACCGGTCCTTCGCAAGCTGCAAACCGGTACTGCGAAGAGCCGTGGAGAAAATGTTCAGCGCGTGGTTTTCCGAGCCCGCTTTCGTACCGCCAGCTCCTTGTCGACCGGCGGCACCGACTGGCCGGTCTCCACGGCGCCAACCCGGTTCACCCAGGCCGCAGTGACCTCCGCACCGAACAGGACCACCTGGCTGGAGTAGTACACCCAGATCAGGATGATCACGACCGATCCGGCGGCCCCGAAGGTCGAGGCGATTGAGGCGTGACCCAGGTACAGCCCGATCAGAAACTTGCCGACACTGAAGAAGATGGAGGTCACCAGGGAGCCCAGCCATACATCCCGCCACGCCAGCCGGACGTCGGGGAGGACCCGATAGATCAGGGCAAACATGACGGTCATGAGAATGAAGTCAGTGAAGAAACTGATGGAATGCCAGAACATCTCGCCGCCCGGCAGCCTGGCATGCATATACTGGCTGATCGCGCCGATCGCGGCGCTCAAAGTGAGTGAAACCAGGAGCAGGAATCCCACCCCCAGCACCAGTCCGAAGGAGAGGATGCGCTGCCGCAGCCAGCTCCATACCGCTCCCCTGGGCTTGGGCGTTACCTCCCAGATGCGGTCCAGCGCGCCTTGCAACGCGCTGAACGCGCCGGTCGCTCCCAGGATGAAGGTGATGATGCCGATGACCGTCGCGGGTGTCGAGCGGTCGGACTGGCTGGCCTGCACCAGCAGGCCCTGGATTGCCATTGCGCCGTCGGTGCCGATCAGGTCGCCGATCTGGCGGACCACCTCGCCCCGGGCCGCCTCCGGGCCGAAGACCATTCCCCCGATGCCAATGGCGATGATGAGCAGCGGGGCCATGGCGAACAGGGTGTAGTACGCCAGTGCTGCCCCATGGCGGGGGACGTCGTCGCGGTCCCATTTCCGGATCGCGGTCTTGAGAATATGCCCCAACATCCGAGGCTTGAGGGCCGCCCGCGTCGTCGTCTTCGTCATGTGACTATCTAGCCCGGCATCTGGGTTTCCAGCCATGACCAATCTCACATGGCCACCCGCCTTTCCCGGGGTTATTCTTCCGCGCCTTTTCTCCCCGGAGTTTGCATTGGCCCGCTGGCCCCGATCGCTCTTTCGCTGGAAGCTGCGCCGCGTGCGGCCGGGAACTCTGGAACGGCTGTCCGGCGTTCCCAGTCCCCAGCTGGGGAACCTGCGCGATATCCTGGTGCACCTGCCGGCCTCCTACCCGAAGGGCGATCACCATTATCCCGTGATCTACATGCAGGACGGCCAGAACCTGTTCGATCCGGCCACCAGTTTTGCCGGCGACTGGGGCCTGGTGAACGCGCTGGCCACGCTCCCGCGGCATAGCGTGGAACCCATCGTGGTGGCGATTCCCAACGCGGGAGAAGAGCGGATCCAGGAGTACAGCCCGTTTCTCGATCCCAAGATCGGCGGCGGGGCGGGGGATCGCTATCTCGACTTCGTGTTGCATACCCTCAAGCCGCTGATTGACGGCCGGTACCGGACCCGTCCCGCACCCGCGGCGACCGGCATCGCGGGGAGCTCCCTGGGGGGACTCATCAGCCTGTACGGCTTCTTTCGCCGTGCCGGCGCCTTCGGTTTCGTGGCGGCGATCAGCCCGTCCCTATGGTTTGGGGACAAGGCTATCTTTCCCCTGGTCGAAGCCAGCCCATTTGTCCCCGGCCGGATCTACCTCGATACCGGTACCGAGGAAGGCACCGAATCCCTGCTCAACGCGCGTCGCATGCGGGACCTCCTCATGAAGAAGGGGTACCGGGACGGGGTGTCGCTTCGCTGGGTCGAGGAGGCCGGGGCCGGTCACCAGGAAGCCGTTTGGGGCCGCCGTTTCAAGGCCGCCCTGCCCTTTCTGCTTTCATCCGGGGAACCCACGTGAACACGGAACATCATCGATGGCACAGCCCCGCGCTGGGCAAGGCCATGGACATCCTGGTCTTCGGCCACAGTGGTGCACGACTGCTGGTGTTTCCCACCTCGATGGGCACCTTCAGCGAATGGGCGGATCGCCGGATGCACGAGGTGCTGGGCGAGCACCTCGAGCGGGGATGGCTCCAGATGTTCTGCCTGGACCAGGTGAACGCGGAAAGCTGGAACGCGGACACCATCCATCCCGGTGCCCGCGCCGGGCGCCATCTCCAGTACGACGCCTACCTCGAACACGAAGTCATTCCGTTCACCCAGAACAAGAACTCCAATCCATTCTGCATCGTGACCGGCGCCAGCCTGGGAGCGTTCCAGGCGGCCTGTTTCGGCATGCGGCACCCCCACCTGGTGCACCGCATCATCGGCATGAGCGGCCTGTACGATATCAAGCGGCTTACCGGCGGGTATTCGGACGAGAACGTCTATCGCTGCAACCCGATGGATTTCATTCCCAATGAGCAGGATCCGGCCCGGCTCGAAGCGCTGCGGCAGCAGGACGTGATCCTGCTGATCGGCCGGGGAGATCCCCAGATCGGCAACAACCGGGATTTTTCCGGCGTGCTCTGGAACCGGGGCATCGGGAATGCGCTCAGGGAATGGGATGGCTGGGCCCACGACTGGCCCTACTGGGAAACGATGATCAAGATGTACGTCGGCGGACATGACTAGACGGTAAGACGGTAAGTTGTTCCGAGTTTGAAGCGGACTTTCGGCGAGGATCGCCGCGGTGTGAGCGTTTACCGTCCTACCATCTTACCGTCTTACCGCCTTTTCACCTCAACGATGCGGATTTTTATGGCGAAGAAAGTCGGTCTCATGGTGGGTCGCGAATGGTCCTTCCCGCCCCGGTTCATCGAGGAAGTGGCCAAGCGTCACGCGGGGGTCGAGGCCGAGTTCGTGAAGATCGGCGCCGCCGCCATGAATGAACCGGTCCCCTATGCCGTCATCGTGGACCGGATCTCCCACGAAGTGCCCTACTACCGGAGCTATCTCAAGAACGCCGTGCTCCAGGGCGTCACCGTGGTCAACAATCCCTTCATGTGGTCGGCGGACGACAAGTATTTCGACGCGTCCCTGGCCACCCGGCTGGGCGTGGCCAGCCCCAAGACCATGGCGCTGCCCAACAAGGCCTACATCCCGGGAATCGTCCCCGAGGAAAGTCTCCGCAACCTGGTCTATCCGCTCGACTGGAAGGGAATCGTGGAGCACATCGGGATGCCCTGCATCCTGAAGGACGCGCACGGCGGCGGGTGGAAGGAAGTGTACGTCTGCCGCTCGCTCGAAGAGCTGATCCATAACTACGACAACTCCGGACTGCTCAACATGATCGTGCAGGAGTTCATCGAGTGGGACCAGTTCGTCCGCTGTCTCTGCATCGGGCAGGAGCAGGTGCTGCCCATGAAGTACGATCCCCGGGTCAAGAAATACCTGGTGGAGCACGAGCACCTGAGTCCGGAGCTGGGCGACCGGATCGTGAAGGATTCGCTCACCCTGTGTCAGGCGCTCGGCTACGACATGAATTCACTCGAATTTGCGGTGCGCGACGGGATCCCCTACGCCATTGATTTCATGAATTGCGCGCCCGACATGGATATCTACTCGCTCACCCCGCACTACTTCGAATGGGTGGTGAACGCCATGGCGGACATGGTGATCCGGCTGGCCAGGAATCCCCGCAAGCAGGCGGTCGAGCTCAAGTGGGGCGCGGCGTTCACCGCCAGCCGTTCATAACCACAGAGACACCAAGTCACAAAGGTTGCAATTCACCTTTATGGCGATTGTTCAATTGACTGCTCATTGCGGTTTGACCGTACATGGCATTGGACTCGTGGGTGAGATGCAGCCTTTGTGTCTTGGTGGCTCTGTGGTTTGTTCTTTTCCTGAAATGACATGACCAATCCGATCGCCGAGTATCACGATCTCCTGACGCCGGAGCTGGCTGCCGAGAGCCAGGCGCTGCTGGATGACCAGCTGCGGCGGCGGGGACTCATCTTCGGCGATCGCCCGCTCTGCACTGTGCTGCGGCCCCGGTTCATGACCCGGGAGCAGTATCACCTGCTGCAGCAACGGGTGCGGGTCCTGATGCGGGCGTTCCGGAAGGCGTATGCCGCCGCGATCGCCGACGCCGGGTTCCGCGCCCAGTTCGGGCTCGAGGCCTGGGAAGAGGAGCTGATCGGCAGCGAGCCCGGCTTCGCGGAGCCCAGCCCCACCTCGCGGCTCGACCTGTTTGTCATGGACGAGGCCGGCACCATGGGCCTCACCGAGTACAACGCGGAGACGCCGGCCGGCGCCGGCTTCAACGATGCGCTGGCCGCGTCGTTCAT
>JBDTTZ010000007.1:0-1821 GCA_040008015.1 Gemmatimonadota bacterium | reverse complement strand
CATGCTTGATTTTGATCATGGCCCGTTTGCCGGGCTGATAGCTGCCGCCGGCCGGTTTGGCAACCACGCCATCGAGGCCCGCGCCCTCGAATTTCTGAAGCCATTGAACAGCGGTCTTGTGATCCTCCGTCATCGGAGTGAGGTAGAGTGGCGGGGTCTCGTCTCCCAGCAGCTTTTCGAGCCGGGCCCGGCGTTCCCGCTGCGGCGCGTCCATCACGCTCTTCCCCCGGACGGCCAGCAGGTCGAAGGCGACGAACGAAGCCGGCGTCTCCGCGGCCAGCTTCCTGATTCGCGACTCGGCCGGGTGAATGCGCTGCTGGAGCGCGTCAAAGTCGAGCCCCTTCGCCGCCGCGATGACAATCTCGCCATCGAGAACACACTCCTTCGGCAGTCGCTCCAGCAGCAGGTCGTGCAGCTCGGGGAAATAGCGATCGAGCGGCTTGAGGTCGCGGCTCTGGATCAGGAGATCGGACTTACCGCGAAACACGATGGCACGAAAGCCGTCCCACTTGGGCTCGAAAAGAAAATCGCCGGCTGCGGGAACCGCAGTGGCCAGCTTGGCGAGCATCGGCTCGATGGGGGGATCCACAGGAAAGGCTGGTTTATCGACCATGACCAACCCTAATTCCCTGCCGCCATCAAGTCACCGCCGCGAGGTAGTTGCTGCCGATCGCCACCTGGCCGGCGCTGCCGGCACCCAGGTCATAGAAGGTCGAAACCCCGCCCGTCGTCATGTCCCAGGCCAGCACCCGGGTGTCTCCCGCCACTCAGCGACCATGACCGCCTGGGTCCGGGCGCCGGGGATGAGGACTTCGGTGTTGAGTTTCCTCATCGGGCAGGTACGGCAACGGGCCAGCGCCCGGGAATGCTAGTACGGCCCAGACTCAATTGTCACGTTGAACGGGAGGTCGTGATTCCCAATGACCTGGTCCTGGCGCTCAGCACTACAAAGGACCACCTCCCGGGTGTCCCTGGCATCCACGAAGCGTTCAAAGCGGATCGGCCCGCTGCTCCCTCCGGACCTCAAGCGAACCCGCGCGCCGCTGTCGCTCACCTGGTCGAACTTGATGACGTCCGGGCTGGTCGCAAAGCCACACACCAAGAGTTTTCGCACCAGATATTGATAGTACTCGGCGCTGTACTCTACGATGTGGTCTCGGCGATTCTTGAGTGCGCCAACCAGGTATCCTCTCTCGAGCACCAGGATCGGCGGGGGCAGCCCGGCCACCGCTGCTTCGATGACAGAATCGGAAAGGGCGGCCTGGACCTCCTGCGCCACGGCCAGGAAGTCCTGCCGGACCAGGCGATTCAGTACCCGGTGATCGATATGATCGGCCTGGATCGCCAGCCGTTTCACCGCGGGAAACCGGGCGGAGAATCCGACATACTGGGGATAGAGCCACCGCGCGAGTCCGCCGGCTACGCCATCGATCGTCGCGAAGGCCCAGTCACGGTCTTCGGGAATAGCGCGCCACTGGTTGCCGTCCCGGCCCCAGCGCCACTGGCCCGAATGCCGGTCCCAGTCCCCGACCATCAGGTCGATCAACCGGATCCGGAGGAAATACCGGTCGTCAAAGCTGCTTTCCGGGTGGGTGAGCAGATCCAGGTACATCAAGTCACTGTTGACGATCCGCGTGTAGTTGCCGAAGCCCGGCAGACCGCCGGCGCGTTCATCAGCGTGGACGGCGAACAGCCCCACTCGGCCGGCAAACAGCGGCCGCAATGGGCCCAGGCTCGAGTCGTTGGGCATCACCACGGGAACCGGAACCGGCGCTTCGATCCCGGCCGCCTCCTGCAGCCGGGCGACCACGACGGCCCCGA
>JBDTTZ010000006.1:0-11628 GCA_040008015.1 Gemmatimonadota bacterium | reverse complement strand
ATCGCCGCCTGCTCCGGATGGGCCAGCGGCACCTTGATCACTTCGATCCGGAAGAGCGCCGAGTTGGGGTCCTCGCTCGGCTGCATCCGGGAGCAGCCCGGCATTTCGGTGGGCGACCTCACGCCGGCCGACCCGGAGATGTAGACGTACACGTTGTTCGGGTCGCGAGGATCCTCGACCACGGTGTGGGTGTGGGAGCCGCGGCAGGTCTGCACGTTGGCGATGTACCTGGGATTCGAGATATCGGTAATGTCAAAAATCCGGATGCCGCGGAGCCGGTCGTGGCTCACGGTATCCTGCACGCCCTGGGCGCCGCAGTCGAGCCGGCCGGAGTTGCCCTCGCCCGAGACGAAGAGGAGGTTCTTGTAGACCGACACGTCACTCTGCGATGCCGGGCAGAGATACGCGATCTTGAGGGTCGGCGTAACCGGGTTGGAGACGTCCCAGACCTGAAAGCCGTCATAGCTGCCCTGAAGGACGTAGGGACCCGAGAACGACATGTCCGAGTTGGTGATCCCCATGAACTTTTCGGACGGCGGGGTGTTGGAGACCAGGCGGAGGTTCCAGGCCGCCTGGGCCGCGGTATTCATGGCTCCCGCGCGAAGTCCGACCCGCGGATCCGGCCGGGGCGCCGTCGTCGACATGCTGCTGCCGCTGCCATAGGACGACGACGAAGACGAAGAGGCGCATCCGCCGAGGGCGAGCAGCCCCAGGGCGAGCGATGCAAAGGCGAGCGGACGATGGAGCGAATGCGAGTTCATCATTGGTGGTTTTCTCCGGGAGGAAGAGCGTCGAGCATTCTCTGCATGCGGTTGATCTCGGTGGTCTGGTCTGCGTAAATGTCGGAAGCCAGCCGGAATGTGGTTTCATCCTGCCCGGCGCCCTGGCTGCCGAACAACTTGTCGACCATGGTGATGGCACCCCTGTGGTGCTGCATCATGAAGGTCAGAAAGAGCCGGTCGAACACGGGGCCGCGCGCGCTGTCCAGCTGGGCCAGCTGCGCGGCCGACAGCATCCCGGGCATCATCATGTCGCCGTGATCCATGCCGGGCATCGATCCCATCCCCGCCATCGCGTGGGTGGAGGCCGTGTCGGCCTCGGGCACCGGCTGGTTGTGGTCCCGCAGCCAGCGGCTCATCAGCGCGATCTCGTCGTTCTGCCCCACCACGATCCGCTCGGTCAGCCGGAGCATGGGCTCACTGGCCCCATGGGTGGGCGACCAGCCGGCGATCAGCACCGCCTGGGCGTGGTGATGAATCATCCCCGTCATGAATGCCACGTCCGCAGGGGTCACCGCCCGAATCAGGACGGTTCCGGGTTGCGGTGAGCTGGAAGTGCTGGGCGCCGGGTTGCTACCGGGGGTGCTGGGGGCGCTGCTACAGGCCGCGGCGGCCAGGCAGGCCAACAGAAGCGGTACGGTTCTATTGTGTGACGGTTTCATCTGGAGGTCCCTGTCAATGTGCTACCCACCCTTCCGGGAGGTCTGGGGATGGGAGGTGTAAGGTAGTCTCCCGCGGCTCAGATTCCAGAAGGAGGGTCATCGGGCGCCTGGTCCGTAGCTGGGATCACGGCGTCAGCGGGGGGAATTCGACATCTGTCTGGGGTTACGGCGCGATCCCAAACTGGAGGAACCGACGCAAACCGCCCGGTTGACCTGCCTGCTCTCATTTGCCGGCTTCCTGTTCGGATGTCACTCCGGGGCCCGTCCGGGGTCGGTCAGCCCCGAGGTGCTGAAGAGTCGCCGGGAAGCGACTCTGGCGGCCGTCCTGCACTGGATTCCCAGCAATAACGCCTACCGGGGACTTCCCGTTGTGCTCATGGCAGGCAGCGCCCACGGCGACTACCGCAAGGCCTGGATTGATTCGTTAGAGACCGCCAGGGTGATCGGACATACCTGCACCGCGCTGACGGTCGCGGAGTGTCCCGACAGCGCGAGCGCGGTCTACGTCGGGTTCACCCAGCCCGACCTGGCCCCGGACCGCTCGGCGGACGTGACCCTGACCGTCGTCCTCCTGAATCCGCACGCCTGCAGCCATGGAGAGACCCCGTTTACCGAGGTGAATGGCCGGCTCCACATACCCTGGCCGAGCCGCCAGATCAGCGAGTTCGTGTGGGCCCAGGACAAACTGGTGATGGCGCACTGCTAGGGTCCGGCGGGCGTGAAGGTGTAGCACCAGGCCTCGCCCTCGAGCACGGTCTCCCCATCCTGCCGGCGCACCCGGATGGCGAGCTGGGTCACCGGCTTTGTCGCATGCACGCTCAGGACTTCGGCCTCGGCGGTGATGGTGTCGTCAATGTAAACCGGCGCGGTGAACTTCCAGTTCTGACTGAGAAATACCGTCCCCGGCCCCGGCAGGTCCATGGCCACCAGGGCGTGAAGCAGCCCGGTCGTCAGGCCGCCCTGAACCACCAGGCGACCAAACCGGGTGCCCGCGGCAAAGCCGGGGTCGAAATGGAGTGGATTGTAGTCGCCGGTGAGGCCCGCGAACTGCTTGACGTGATCTGCGGTTAACTGAAGGGTGCGTTGCGCTTTCTGGCCGACTGAAATGGACATGAGATCCTGTTCCGGGTCTCGAGGGCCGATTGGCTACAAGGCGCCGGGCCGGCCGGCGGAGACCGCCGGGGCAGGGGCCTCTGGTTCCGGCGTGAAGTCCTCGCCCGGATTGATGAAGCGGTTCCGTTCGACCTGGTACTGGCGGTCGTAGAGTTGCCGGTAGCGGCCGTCCAGCGCCAGCAGCTCGGTGTGGGTTCCCCGCTCTACGATCTCGCCGCCTTCCAGCACCAGGATCTGGTCCGCGCTGACGATGGTAGAAAGCCGGTGGGCGATCACGAACGTGGTGCGACCCCGCCGCAGGGAGCGGAGCCCGTCCTGGATCTGGGCCTCGCTCTCGCTGTCCAGGCTGCTGGTCGCCTCGTCCAGGATCAGGATCCGGGGATCGGCCAGGATTGCCCGCGCGATCGCGATGCGCTGGCGCTGCCCGCCCGAGAGCTTGATCCCCCGCTCGCCGACCACAGTATCGTAACCCAACTCGAAGGCCGAAACGAAATCGTCGCAGTGCGCGATCTGGGCCGCAGCCCGCACCTCTTCCTTGCTCGCGTGGGGCCGGGCGAACCGGATGTTTTCCGCGATGGTGCCGTCGAACAGGAAGTTGTCCTGGAGCACGACTCCCAGGTGCCGGCGATAGTCGCGCAGGCTGATGCCGGCCAGGTCCCGGCCGTCAACCATGATGCGCCCGGAGAGCGGCTGATTGAAGGTCATCACCAGGCTGATCAGGGTGCTCTTTCCCGATCCGCTGGAGCCGACCAGCGCGGTGGTGGACCCGGCCGGCGCGCTGAACGACACGTGCCTGAGGACCAGCGTACCCGGGTTGTACTCGAAGCTCACATCCTCGAAGACGACGTCCCCCTTGAGCTCGGGCAACGGCACCCGGGTCGCGTCTTCCTGGTCCTCGGTGGCCATCTGGCGCAGCTCGCGAATCCGGTCCAGCCCGGCAAATGCCTCGGTGATCTGGGTGCCGATGGAGGCGATCTGGATCATCGGCGCCGCCATGAGGCCGGTGAACACGCCGTACATGAAGAGGTCACCCACCGTCATGGTCCCGGCCAGTACAGCCCGCCCACCGATCACGATGATCAGCACCCCGATCGCGCCGACGATGACGGCCGCAAAGGCGCCGACCCCCGAGACGCCGGTGATGGACTGGGCCACGTTGCGGAACAGCCGGTTAACCCCCTTGGCAAAGACGAAACGCTCTCGCCGCTCCGCCGTGTATGCCTTGACGATCCGGATTCCGCCCAGGGTCTCGGCCAGGCGGCCAGTGACCTCCGCGTTGATCTTGCCGCGTTCCCGGAAGATCGGGCGAAGCCTGGTGAACGCGTAGGAGAGGCCGCCGCCGAAGGTCAGCAGGACCACGATGGTGATGGCGGTGAGGTGCCAGTTGAGCCAGAACAGGACACCGACCGCGACCATGGCAGTCAGGATACTACCGGCCAGCTGGGCCAGCCCGGTTCCCACCAGGTTCCGGATTCCTTCCGCGTCGCTCATGATCCGGGAGATCAGCACCCCGGTCTTGGTGGAATCGAAGTAACGGACCGGGAGCCGCGCGACATGCTCCTGCACCGCCCGCCGCATGTCGGTCACCGCGCGCTGCGCCGCCACGCCCAGCACCTGGGACAGCGCGAACGACGTCACGGCCGACACCAGGGTTGCCGCGCCGGCCGCCACCGCGACCAGCCAGAGCAGGTCACCCCGTTTCTGGCCGATAATCGTATCAACTACGAATTTGGTCGACCCGGGGAGCACCAGCGAGGCGGCCCGGTTGACCAGGATGAGCGCCAGCCCGATCCCCAGTCCTCTCCGGTGGCGCCAGATGATTTCCCGGGCTTCGGGCCAGGCGTTCTTGAGCCGGGGACGTTTCTTCTCTTCAGCCATCAGCTGCCCTCACTCACCGATATCCCCAGCCCGTCGGGATCGACGTATTGCGCGAGCCGGGTGCCGAACTGGGTCGCGGGCTCCTCCACGCAGGGCACCTTGTGCTCCAGCATCCGCTGGTGAAAGGCGGCGAGATCGGGAACCCGGAAGCCGGGTCGGCTGTGCCCCGCCGGCACCTTCAGCGGGTTGTCCTTCGCGGCGTTCGGCCCTTCACTGAGATGCAGCGCCAGGGTGGCGCCTTCGGGGGCGAACTCGGTCCATCCAGGCGACTCGAACCGGAGCGGCAAGCCGAGCACGTCCCGGTAGAACGTGACGGAGCGCGTCATGTCGCTCACGAAGATGATCACATAGTTGATGCGCACGGCGGTCCTCCTGGTGATGCGATCAGTTCCCGTTTTGGGCATGGCCGGACGCATCCGGGAAACAGGTCTCCCTCAGGATCCCATCGGCCGGTCAGACCTTCCTGCGTAACGACCCTTTCTATCGCGAAAACGCGAAAGGGCGAAGACGCGAACAAGACCATTTCATAGAACAAGAACACTTCATATAAGACCAATCATACCTTAATCGAGTTGTGCTTCGCGCTTTCGCTCCTTCGCGCTTTCGCGATGAAAAGCTAACAGCGCAATCGGGCTCAACGGACGCACGCCCGGGTCTATGCTCTGCCCATGATCCCCCGTCTTTGCGTATCTACCCTTTCCATCGCGAAAACGCGAAAGGGCGAAGACGCGAACAAGACCATTTCATAAAAGACGAACACTCTCATATAAGAACCAATCGTAGCTTATTCGAGTTGTACTTCGCGCTTTCGCTCTCTCGCGCTTTCGCGATAAAAGCCAACCGTGCTATCGAACTCGACTAACGCACGCCCTGGCCTATGGCTCCGCCCCTCATGGCACGGTGCCGGCCAGGGTGGCGAGTGACGCGCTGGACAACGCGCCCGATGACGTCTTGTCCCCGGTGAGCGCCCGGCGCAGGTACCCGGTCTGCCCCAGGTGAAAGGCCAGGTGGGTGACGAGGTGCTGGAGCATCAGGCCGGTGGAGAGCCGCTGGTTGGCCTTGGCTTCGGGATAAGCCTGGTTCAGGGTCTCCTCCGGGAACCGACCCAGGACGGCGATCACGACATCGCGGGCCTGGGTCAGCTCGGCCACGACTTCGGCCCGGGTGCCGTCCCGGCGGGCGAATTCCAGGTCTCTATTCCTGGTGTATCCGGTTCCGCCCAGCACCGCACCCACAAAGTGCAGGAGATTGCCCGCCACGTGGAGGCCGAGGTTGCCGCCGGAGTTGGGGACTCCGGGCACCGTCTGCCAGAGGGAATGGTCGTCGGGGTAGAGCTCGATCTCCCGGGCGAAGGCCTCGAGCTCGCGGATAAGGACAGCACGGATGGCTTCGATCATGTGTGCTATTATAATGGCCTCTCTTGTCCCCGGGTGCCAACCATGAAAAAACTCTTCCTCCTCCTTCTCTTCGCCGGCGCGGTGTATATCGGCTACCTCGCCAAGAAGGAAAAACCAGGTGAGGGTCCCAAGGCGAGGACCGGCAAGGCGGCGTCCCAACCGGTGATCGACGCCCTGGAGCGGTATCACGTGATCCACGCCGTGTATCCACCGGATATCGAGGTGCTCTCGGCGGAGGGCGGCGGCTTGCCTAGCCAGGTGCTGGGTCATCCGCTGCGGTACGAGCGCGAAGGCGCGATGTACAACCTGACATTCTCCTACGCGCAACCGCTGCCGGTTCACTGCACCTACAACTCGGAGACCCGCTGGAAATGCGGATTCCTGAGGTAACGGCACCCGAATGAGTGGGGTGACAAAGTGACGACGGCCACATCCGAAGATACGGGGCTTTAAGCCGCTATCGCGCTTTCGCGATTGAAAGGGGCGCAGCGCGGTAGGACCAGACGACCCGCCATGGTTGTTGGATCCGATTGCGTGGCAGGTTTTTCAACGCGAAAACGCGAAAGGGCGAAAACGCGAATACCGACAACAGTTGTGTTCAATAGTATCTCGTTTGGTAAAGGGGCTTAGTTATTTTCGCAGTTTCGCTCTATCGCGTTTTCGCGATGAAAAGGGCGAGGCGCAACAGGACCAGACGACCCGGCTCGATCCTAGGTCTGCACCCTCTTTTCAACAAGACCAGTCCCGCCCCCAAAAACAGCACATTCGGAAACCACGCCGACGCGAGGGGGTAGAACCCGCTCGCGCCCGCCGCCTTGGCGAACTGCTCCATCATCAGAAACACGACCGTGGTTGGAGGACTACGAATCAGATATCCGGTACCCTGGAACAGTGACATTCCATCTTTCTAATGGCTCAACGCGCGCCTCACCTGCAGGACAAGCTCCGCGGCGGTGAACGGCTTCTGGACAAACGGCTGGCCCCGGTCGATGCCCGCCTTCCGCGCGGCGGACTCCTCGGTATAGCCTGACATGTACACCACCCGCAGGTCCGGCGCCAGCTGGTGTAGCCGGCTGAAGAGCTCGGGACCTCCGAAGCCGGGCATGATCACGTCGGTCACCAGGAGGTCAATCGTTTCGGCATTGTGGGAGAACACTCGCACCGCGTCATCCGCGCTCGCCGCTTCCAGTACTCTAAAGCCGGCGCTGTCGAGGATGCGCCGGGCGAGCCGGCGAATGCCGCCCTCGTCCTCGACCAGCAATACCGTTTTCGAACCATTCTTCCCGCCCGGCGCGACCGCCGCGGCCGGAGCCGGTTCGTTGACGGTCTGCGGCAGATAGACCTTGAACGTGGTGCCGTATCCCAGCTCGCTGTAGACCCAGATATAGCCCTTGCTCTGCTTGACGATGCCGTAGGTGGTCGAGAGGCCCAGGCCGGTGCCCTTCCCGGTTTCCTTGGTCGTAAAGAACGGCTCGAACATGCGGCGCTGGGTTTCCCGTGTCATGCCGGTTCCCGTGTCGGTGATAGCGACCATGACGTACTGGCCCTGCATGACCGCTTCCTGGCGGTAGGAGGAGTTGTCGAGGTCGACCTCCGCCGTCTCGATCGTCACGGTGCCGCCGCCGGGCATGGCGTCTCGCGCGTTGACCACGAGGTTCATGACGACCTGCTCCACCTGGCCCCGGTCCGCGAACGCCAGGGCCAGGTCCGGGGCCAGCGCCAGCACGATATTGATGTGCTCCCCGATCAACCGGCTGAGCATCCCCGCCATGTCGCGGATCAGGCCGTTCACGTCGAGCGGCGCGGCCAGCAGCACCTGTTGCCGGCTGAACGCGAGCAGTTGCTTGGTGAGGCCGGCGGCGCGCTTCGCCGCCTTGATGATCTCGGCCATGTCCTCCCTGTGGCCGTTCACCATCCCGGCATCGCTGACGACCAACTCGGCGCAGCCGAGAATGACCGTGAGCAGGTTATTGAAGTCATGGGCGACGCCGGAAGCGAGCTCCCCGATCGCCTCCATCTTCTGGGCCTGCTGGAACTGCGCTTCCAGCAACCGGCGCTCGGTGATGTCCTGGGAAATCCCGATGCCGCGCACCGCGACGCCTTGCTCATCGAGCTGGAAACGGCCCGCCCCGCTCAGCCACCGCACCCTGCCGTCGGGCCAGATCACCCGGTACTGGGTCGCGAAGTCGGCCCCGGTGATCATGGCAAGTTCGACCGCATCGGTGAATGAGGCCCGGTCATCGGGATGGATGTGTTCGGAGAGGGACTCCATGGTTCCCTGGAACGCCCCCGGTTCCAGGCCATATTGCGCCTCGAGAATAGCGGACCAGCGGATGACTCCGGAGGCGCAATCCATGTCCCAGATTCCGACGTTGGCGCCCTGTAATGCGAACCGCATCCGCTCTTCGGCGGCGCGCAGGGCATCGGCATCCCTGGTTCGTTCCGTGATGTCTCTGCCGGAGCTCAGGGTGCCGATTACGCGGCCATCTTCCCGCAGCACCGTGTTGCGCCATTCGATCAGGCGCTCGGCACCCAGCTTCGTGACGATGGTATTCTCGATGATGGACACGTCCCCGGCGAGCACTTCATGAAACGTCGCTTTCATTGCATCTGCCTGCCGGGCGGGAAGGCAGGTCTCCGCCCAGTCGCGTCCCAGCAATTCGTCTTCGGTCCAACCCAGGACAGAGCAGGCGTAGCGATTCGCCAGGGTCACCCGGCCGTCACAATCCAGCGCAAGCAGGATGGTCTCGGCGGAATCCAGGTAGCGCTGGGCCCGGTCCCGCTCGAAACGCAGATCGGCGGTGCGGGAAAGCACCTCGCCTTCCAGCATGGCGCTGTACTGGTCGAAGCTGTCCCCGTAGGCCTTGAGGCGTAACAGGTTCCGCACCCGCACACACAGCTCGGCTCGATCCACCGGCTTGGTGAGGAAGTCCTCCGCCCCGGCATTCAGCCCCAGCATCCGGGCGCGGCGATCGTCCAGGGCCGTGACCATGATGATGGGAATGTTCCTGGTGGCGATGTTGGCCTTGATGGCGGCGCTCACCTGGTATCCGTCCATCCCGGGCATCATGAGGTCGAGCAGGATCAGGTCGGGCGGTTGCCGCGCCACCATGGCGAGGGCTTCCTCCCCGCTGGCGGCGGTCTGGAGGACAAATCCCTCCGGTCCCAGCATGACTTCCAGCAGGGTTCGATCGTGCGGCTCATCATCCACGATGAGAACGCGGGCGGGCAGGCTGACGGCGGGGAGGGGTGGCTTCACACCCGGACCAGGTGCGCCGCGACGATCGCGAGAAAGTCCTGGTAGCTCATCGGCTTGGCGATGTAGCCGTCGCAACCGGCGGCGCGAATGCGCTCCTCGTCGCCCTTCATGGCCAGGGCGGTGAGAGCGATGACCGGAATCGGCCGGGTCGCCGGGTCGTCCTTGAGGAGCGCGGTAGCTTCGAGCCCATCCATGCCGGGAAGCTGGATGTCCATCAGGATCAGGTCGGGTTGCTCATCGCGCGCCAGCGTGAGCCCCACCTCGGCATCGGCCGCGCCGAATACGGTATGTCCAGCCGATTCCAGCAGAAAGCTCGCCAGGGCCATGTTGGCGGGGTTGTCTTCGACCACCAGGACCCGGGCCATCTCAGGCGCCCACGAGCCGTCCCGACATCGCCCGGCGGACTTCGGCGGTAAAGCTTCCGTTGTCGAACTGGGCCTTCTCCATGATGGCCGTGACCGAGCCACTCAGCTTGGCGCGGTCCTCGGCGGTAATGCGTTTCCCCGTCACCACCAGGATCGGGATCAGGGCGGTATCGGGGTTTTCGTTCAGCGCCGCCACCACTTCGAAACCGTTCACCCCCGGCATCAACAGGTCGAGCACGATCAGGTCCGGCAACTCCCGGCGGGCGGTCTCAATGGCCTCCTGGCCGCCGAACGCGCGCAGCACGGTACTGGCCAGCCCCAGGATCCGGATGGCGATCAGTTCCACGGCCTTGGGGTCATCGTCCACTACCAGGACCTTGAGCTTCCGGTCCGGGGCGAAGGGGAAGAGGCCCAGGTCCACGAGCGACTCGTACAGCTCCTGCCGGGAGATCGGCTTCTGCATGACCGCCGCGGCTCCGAGCGAGAAGCCCTTGTTGCGATCCGCGGCAATCGAGATGATGACCACCGGGATCCGCCGCAGATCGGGCACCTGCTTGATGCGGCTGAGGAATTCCCAACCGTCCATATTGGGGAGCATGATGTCCAGGGTGATCAGGGACAGCGGTTGCTGCGCCGCGACCGCCAGGCCCGCCTCGGCGGTGGCCGCGTGGAGCACGGCGAAGCCCTCGGCCTCGAGTTGCACCCGGATCAGGTCGGCGGACTTGGTGTCGTCCTCCACCACCAGCGCCGTGCGGGTTCCCGCCGCCGCCTCGTTCTCGGAGGAGGCTGATGCCCTGGCCGGCACGAGGGTTCTCACCTCGGCGGTCCGGAGCGGCAACCATACCATGAAGCAGGAACCCTCTCCCACCGTACTGGTCGCCGCCACGGTGCCGCCGTGCAGCTCGGCGAGCAGTTTGACCATGGCCAGGCCGAGTCCGGTGCCTTCGAACTTGCGCGCCAGGCCGCTGTCGATCTGGCTGAACGGCTTGAACAGCTGCTCCAGGCCTCCGGCCGATATGCCGATTCCGGTGTCACCGACGCTGATCTCGAGAAACTCGGTGAACTCGTTGTCGGCCAGCGGAAAGCGCCGGCTCACCCGGGATCCGAATGACCGCTCGGCCTCGGCGCGCGAGACCGGGCGGGCGCTCAGGGTTACCTCGCCGCCTTCGACGGTGAACTTGACCGCGTTGTCCAGGAGGTTGTACACGATCTGCTTGAGTTTGCGGGCGTCGGCCAGCACCGATCCAACGTCCGCGTGGGTATCCATGGTCAGCCGCACGTGGTGAGCGGCCGCCTTTTCCCGGATGATGGCGAGGCTGTTCATGAAGAAGGAAGCCACCTGCACCGGCTCCAGATCCAGCGCCATCTTGCCGGCTTCGATCTTGGACAGGTCGAGGATGTCGTTGATCAGGGACAGCAGGTGCTTGCCGCTGCTGAAGATGTTGTCGATGAATCCCCGCTGCTGGTCGGTCAGCACGCCGATCAGGCCGTCTTTCAGCACCTCGGAGAAGCCGATGATGGCGTTGAGCGGCGTACGCAGCTCGTGGGACATGTTGGCGAGGAACTCGGACTTCATCCGGTTGGCGCCCTCGAGCTCGACGTTTTTCTGCAGGGTCTGCTCGAACCGTTTGACCTCGGTCATGTCCCGTGCCGCCACGAATACGCCCTGCAGCCTCCGGTCCCGGTCGTGGAACGTGGAAGCGTTGTAGGACACCACGGTGAGGGTGCCGTCCCGGGAGCGGACGGTCAGCTCGTAGTTGGTGACCCGGCCTTCGGTCAGCACCCGGTTGATGCCCGCCTCGGCCCGGGTTGGATCGGTGAAGTAGTTCCGGAACGGCGCGCCGATCAGCTCGTCCCGGGTGCAACCCGTCAGGGCCTCGGTCTGCTTGTTGACGTCGGTGATGATGCCGCGCGGGTCGGTGGTCATCAGCGCGTCGATGTTGGATTCGATGAGCGACCGGGTATAGAAATGCTGGTCGCGCAGCCGCTGGTCCAGCCGCATCCTTTCTTCTTCGATCTGCCTGCGGGCCGTATTGTCGGTGCCGATCAGGAGGTACCCGATGATGGTTTCCTGGGTGTCCCGCAGCGCCGTCACCGAGACCACCGCCGGGAACCGGCTGCCGTCCTTGCGGATGTAGGTCAGCTCGTAGATGTCCTCGATTCCCCGCGAGGCCT
>JBDTTZ010000005.1:0-4042 GCA_040008015.1 Gemmatimonadota bacterium | reverse complement strand
AGCACCGCGTCTTCCAGCTCGTCGGGGATGCTTTGGCGCACGATCTGGAGACTGGGGACCAGTTCCATCGAGTGCTGGGCCATGATCGCCCGGGCGGAGGGGCCGGTGAATGGTGGCCGCCCGCTCAGCATCTCATAGAGCACGCATCCCAGGCTGTAGATGTCGCTGCGGCCGTCCACGCCACTCTCGCCGGCCGCCTGCTCCGGGCTCATATATGCGGCGGTCCCGATGGAGGTACCGGTCTGGGTAAGCCGCTCCGGCCCCGACTGTGAGACCGCCAGCGCAATACCGAAGTCGGCAATGACCGCGTGGCCACCCGAGAGCAGCACGTTTTCCGGCTTGATGTCCCGGTGCACTACGCCGTGGGCGTGGGCGTAGCCCAGCGCGTCGGCGATCTCCCGCGCCAGCAGGACGGCCTCTTCGACCGGAAGCAGCGTCTCCCGGTTCAGCCGGTCCCGGAGTGACTCGCCTTCCACGAACGGCATCACGTAGTACAGCACGTCGCTCGCTTCGCCCGAATCGTAGACGCCAAGGATGTGGGGATGCTGGAGGCTGGCGGCGAGCCGGATCTCGCGGAGAAAACGGTCGGCTCCCACGCTTGAGCTGACCTCGGGATTGAGCACCTTCACCGCGACCAGCCGGTCGTGCTTGACATCCTGCGCGAGGTAGACCGTGGCCATGCCTCCCTGGCCCAGCATACGCTCGATGGCGTACTGCCCGGCAAGGGCTTCCCGGAGGATGGCGAGTGGATCGGTCATTGGATGGACCCGGCAACGCCGGGGCGGAGAAGAATCTAATGTGAGAGCAGGTTCCCCTGCACTGATCTGTCACCGACTACCTGAGAGCGTCCTGATGACCACGGTTTCCCGGCTCCGTTCCACCCTGTTGCGCCGGTTGCCAGTTGCCGGCTTGCTGAGCGCTGTTCTGAGCGGCTGTACTCCCCCGGCCTCGGCCCGCCAGGCGGGTCCCCGCCCGGACTTCATGGAAAACCTGGAAGAGAAACGGTTCATCAGCGTCCCCGGCGTCGCCAAGGTGGAGGGATTCTCCCAGGCCATCAAGATCGGCAAGCAGATCTACCTCTCCGGCCAGGTCCCCCTCGACTCCGCCGGACACCTGGTTGGCAACGACCTTTCGGCCCAGGCCGCGCAGGTGTTTCAGAACCTGCGCGCCGTTCTTCTCGCTGCGGGTGCCACCCCGGAAGACGTCATCCGGTTCGACGTGCAGATTGTCGGCCTCAAGCCGGGAGACCTCGCCCGCATCCAGCAGGCGGACACCGCGTTTTTCCCCCGGGGCCGGGGACCGGTTGGTAGCCTGGCGGGGGTCGAATCGCTTCCCGTCCCGGGTGCCCTGCTCGCGGTCAATGCCCTGGCCGAAACCCGGGGACTGTTCCCCGATCGCCAGCAGCTGCAACGGTATCGCTAGTTTTACACGATCGTTGCATGGGCCTGTCGGCGGCGTCACATCCGCGCCGCCGCGGCGCTGGTAGCCTCCAGTACTCTTTCTCCTGCATGAGGCCGCTTATGCTGCGCTGGAACTCGTATTCCCTGGCGATTGGACTGTCCCTCCTTGTCGCGTCCTGTGGCGGGCCCGGCGCGGACAAGAAGCCCGGTGCCGGTTCATCCGCCGCTGGAACAGCGGCGGGGACGACCAGCCTGACCGGTGCGGGAGCCACCTTCCCGAATCCGATCTACACCAAGTGGTTTGACCAGTACGGGCAGGCGACCGGCGTCCACATCAACTACCAGTCGATCGGCTCCGGTGGCGGGATCCGGCAGTTCCTCGAGGGCACCGTGGATTTCGGGGCGACGGACGGGCCGATGACGGATGAGCAGATCACTCAGGCCAGCGGCAACGTCCTGCACATTCCCACGGTGCTCGGTGCGGTTGTGGTCACCTACAATCTCACCGGCCTGGGCGACGCAAAACTGCATTTCGACGGGCCGACCCTGGCCTCGATCTACCTTGGCCAGATCACCAAGTGGAACGATCGCCGGATCGCGGTCCTGAACCCCGGGGTCAAACTGCCGGCGGCCGATATCATCGTCGTGCACCGGTCCGATGGATCGGGCACCAGCTTCATCTGGACCGATTTCCTGAGCAAGGTATCGCCGGCGTGGAAGAGCAAGGCCGGCGCGGCGGCATCGGTCAACTGGCCCGTGGGGCTGGGCGGCAAGGGCAACGAGGGCGTAACCCAGCAGGTGAAGCAGGTGGATGGCACCATCGGTTACGTCGAGCTGATTTACGCCATCTCCAACAATCTCCCCTACGCCTCGATCAAGAACAGCGCGGGGAACTTCATCGAGCCGACCCTCGAATCCACCTCGGCGGCCGCGGCAGGCGTCGCGCTCGGACCGGATACCGATTTCCGGATCTCGATTACCAATGCTCCCGGCGCCCAGGCGTATCCCATCGCGTCCTTCACCTGGTTGCTGGTCAGGAAGAACAATCCCGATGCGGCAAAGGGCAAGGCGATCAAGGACTTCCTGACCTGGATGATTACCGACGCGGCCCAGGCCACGGCCGGCAACCTCCACTACGCCCCGCTGCCGGAGCCCATTCGAGCCCTGGTCAGCCAGAAAATCGCCGAATTGCAGTCCGGCAGCCCGCCGGCCAGCTAATTCAATCGTTCTCCCAAACATTGCACCGGAAAGCGCCGCAAGGTTCTTCCGGCGGCTTGTTTCCCGGGTGCCGCCGGTACACTTTTCCATCCCCCGCGATTCCATGGAGAAGGTGTGACCACGACGATCTTTATCGATGGCAAGTGGCACGATCGGTCCACCGCGATGGTTTCGGTCTTCGATCACGGCCTGCTGTACGGCGACGGTGTGTTCGAAGGCATGCGGGCTTACAATGGAAAGGTCTTCAAGCTCCGGGAGCACGTGGCCCGGCTTTTTGATTCCGCCCATTGCATCGCCCTGACCCCTCCCATGTCCCAGGAGGAGCTGGTCCAGCTGACCGAAGAGGGGGTCCGCAAATCGGGGCTCAAGGATGCCTATCTCCGGCACATCATTACCCGGGGCGCCGGCGACCTGGGGCTGGATCCCCGCAAATGCCCGACCCCCTCGGTGCTGATCATCGTCGACCAGATCAAGCTGTGGTCGCCCGAACGATACGAGCAGGGCCTGAACGTGGTGACCGCGGCGACCCCGATACCCCAGAAGGAATCGCTCTCCCCCCGGGTCAAGTCACTCAATTATCTCTGCCACATCCTCGCCAAGATCGAAGGCACCAATGCCGGCGCCGACGAGGTGCTCATGATGGATTCGAGCGGTACCGTGGTGGAGGCTTCCGGGATGAATGTCTTCGTGGTGAAGAACCGGGAATTGTTCACCCCGGCACCCCACGCGGGCATCCTGAAGGGCATCACTCGCGACACCGTGATCGAGCTGGCCCGGGCCGGCGGCATGACCGTGCACGAGACGGTGCTCAACCGCTACGACATCTACACCGCCGACGAGGCCTTTCTCACCGGGACCGCCGCCGAGATCGCGGCAATCCGCCAGCTCGATGGTCGAACGGTCGGCGAAGGGCGCCAGGGGCCGGTTACGCGAGACCTTTCTCTGAAGTTCCATGCATACGTCAGGGACTAGGACTAAGGACTAAGGACTAAGGACTAAGGACTTATCTGCCCCGGTTGCTCAGTCCTCAGTCCTTTGCACTCAGTCCTTGTTTTGTTCAGCTTGCTGTCTCTCTGGATTTCAAGCATATTGGCCGCGCCTCCTGAGTTCCCTCAGACTTCGGAGTTCCCTAGCATGGCCTGGAGAGTGTTATCCCACGGTGACACCGTGTGGAGCGTTATGGCGGCCGCGGAGCGCACCCCACAGGCTTCGTCCTGGCGGCTGGTCCTTTCCTTCCGCGCCGCCGGCCCGGCGCGAGCAGCGTTCTGGACTCCGTACCCCCTCGTTTCCGCCTCGAAGACTGCGCACTTTGCCCAGGCGGAGCAGATCACCAACGAGAAGCTGACTGCCGTCCTGGCGGATCATCTTCGCTGACCACTGGGGACTCATGCCGCACACCTCGTTGCAGGATCTCCGCCGCATGG
>JBDTTZ010000004.1:0-3436 GCA_040008015.1 Gemmatimonadota bacterium | reverse complement strand
TCGGCGTCGCGTCCTGCAGGTGGGTGCGCCCCGACTTGATCACGTGATCGAACTGCTTGCCCTTTTCCAGGAACGCGGCGGCCAGGCGGTCCAGGGCGGACAAGAACCCCGGCAACGTCGCGAGCGTGGCCAGCCGCATCGCGGTGGGGATCACGTCGTTGGTGCTCTGCGCCATGTTCACGTGATCGTTGGGATGCACCGGCGCATAACTGCCGCGGGCGGCGTCGAGCAGCTCGTTCGCGCGGTTGGCGAGGACCTCGTTGGCATTCATGTTGTGGCTGGTCCCGGCGCCGGCCTGGTACACATCCACGATGAACTGGTCGCGGTGTTTCCCCGCGAGCACTTCATCCGCCGCCGCGACGATCGCGTCAGCCAGCCGGGGTTCCAGGCGGCCGGTCTCCTTGTGGGTCAGCGCCGCGGCCTTCTTGATCCAGACCACCGCATCGACGAATGCCGCGAGGGGCTTGAGACCGGAGATCGGGAAGTTTTCCGCGGCCCGGAGGGTCTGAATACCGTACAGCGCGTCGGCGGGGACTGGTTTTTCGCCGAGCGGGTCCTTTTCGAGCCGTGTTGTCATTGAGTTCGCTTCCATCGGTGCGTGACCCTGGAATCCTTGAGCCAGTCTAGTTCATCAATCGCGAAAACGCGACAAACAGCGGAAGCGCGAAGAGGATTCTAGTTTCTAGCAAAACAAGACAATATCATGAGCCGCTCGCGCTTTCGCTACGTTCGCGCTTTCGCGATAATTGTACTCAGAAGTGCCATGAAACCCGACTACCCCGCACATTCTCCCGGAGATACTCGTGGCAAGTCATTTCTCGAAACCGGAACGGTCGATCCGTTTCAATCCGGCCAAGACGGTCAAGGAGGACCTGGTCCGGGGCGAGAGGCTCTTCGTTGGACTCAATTGCTTCGAGCCCGGCCAGTCGCAGCCGGTGCACACCCATGCCGGGGCCGACAAGTTCTATTACGTCCTGAGCGGACGAGCGACGGTGGTGGTGGGCGAAGAGCGCCAGGATGTCGAGGCGGGATCACTGATCTGGGCGCCCGCCGACGTGGCTCACGGTGTCTCCCTGGTGGTGGAGCAGACGGTCATGCTGGTCGCCATCGCGCCGCCGCCTACTCCATAGATCCCGGCTTGAACATTCTCCGAATGACCCCGATGCCGAAGAGGTGCACCGCGAAGACCAGCCCCAGCAGGATCCCGATGATCGTGGTGTAGAACCGCCACGCGAGCAGCATCTTGCCCTGGTCATTACCGAGGTCGCCGGCCGCGCCGGCCACGAACCCCAGGTCCACCGCGCCGGCGCCGGAAGGTGTCGGCAGGATCAACTGGCTGTAGAGCAGCGCGATGGAGCCGACCAGCATCGGCCCGAACGGCGGGGGATGGGACAGCGAGGAGGCAAGGACCGGCAGGATCAACGCTCGCGAGAGGACCGTGGTCAGCGTCATCGGCAGGCTGGCCAGGATCGGCCACTTGGGCATCCGGCGCCAGTGCACCCGCATGCGCTTGATGGGCCGCTTGAAGGGCCGGGTGGCCGCCGGCGCCGCGCGCCGGGTCCAGGCCCAGGCACCCAGCGTGATCACGCTGATGAAGAGCGCGACAGGCCACCCCGTGATCAGCGCGCGATGCATCGCAGGGCCGGCAAAGGCCCACCATTCCGGGAGATAGTTCCATCCCAGCACCGCCGCCACGACAATGATGACCGGCCACGCAGCAAGCACTTCGTAGGTAATAGCGACAAAAGCGGCGGTGGCCGGCACCCCGGCTTGCAGCATGGTGCCGAGCCGGGCCGGCTCACCCGCGATCCGGAGCGGGCTCAGCGCACACGCCGCATCGCCGATGGCGTTCACTCCGAAGGCCTCACGAAAGCTGATACGATAGCCCAGGCCGTGGACCAGCCACTGGATGCGCCACGTCCGCGACAGGAGATCGGTGCCGCCCAGCGCAAGACAGATGGCGTGAGCGCTGAGCGGAGTCACGCGTTCCGGTACTCCACCTGGATCTGCCGGTAGGCGGCGAAGATCTGGTCCAATGCCATGCTCCAACCATGGTGTGCCTCGGCGTAGCGGCGTCCCTGGGAGCCCAGCGCCCCAAGGTCCCGGCGGAACAGGTCCTGCACCGTGTCGGCCATCGCGGCGGCGGTGGGCTCCGGGTTGATGACGCCGGCGCCGGATGCCTCGACGATTTCGCGGACCGCCCCGGCATCGGAGGCAATGACCGGAACCCCGCTGGCCAGCGCTTCCAGCACGGCCAGGCCGAACGTCTCCGCCGGTCCCGGCGCGATGATCACATCGGCGGCCGCCATCAGGTCCGCCAGCGCGTTGCGATCGGTCTGGTAGGGTACCCACTTCACTCTCCGGGCCCGGCTATGCTGCTGGAAGAACTGGCGCGACGGGCCGTCGCCGACCAGTACCAGCGTGGCCCCGGTCCGAGCCTCCACCTCCGGCCAGGCATCCAGCACCAGCTGGATCTCCTTTTCACGCGCCAAGCGCCCCACGAACATCGCGAGCGGTCCCCCAGGCAGGCCGGCCCGCCGCCGGGTTTCCGCCGCGTGGTTCTGGCGCCGGGGATGGAAGTGTTCGAGATCAACGCCGAGCGGAACCTGGATGACCCGTTCGAACCCGGCGTGCTCCAGCTCCCGAACAGCGGCGCGTGAGGCCGCGAGAGCGGCAAAAAACACCTGGCGCAGGCGGCGCACGTAGCGGTCGGCGAGCCGGCCGGCAGTGCGGCGGATCCAGGTATCCTGGCCGGGACGGGGTGAGATGATGCGGGGAAAGTTGGTGTGATAGAACCAGACCAGCGGGATCTCGAGTGCCCGGACACTGCGCCGCACCATCCATGGCACCAGGTAGGGGCTTCCCACTTCTACCAGGTCCGGCTTTTCGTGCTCGATGATCCGGCCCATGGTGCGCTTTCTCAGCATGAAGCGATAGGGCGACTGGGTCGGGATGCGGGGACCCCGGAGCCGGTACCAGCGGACTCCGTCCCCATCTTCGATCCCATCTTCAATACCGGGCACGATGATCGATTGGCGCAACGACGGCCGGGCCGAAACGTAGCGGGCCTTCTCCAGTAGATAGGTCCGGATGCCGCCGGTGGTCGGGCCGAAGAACTTGGTGATATCTAGCAGGGAGAAACTGGCGGCAGGCCGGAGCGGAGTGGGCAACACAAGGGGATTGATGATTTGAAGATTGAAGATTGAAGATTGAAGAATGACTAATCCGAGCAATCCCCCAGAGGATAAACCGTCCCGCAGTTGGAGCAGGGGTTCTTACATCCCCAGAGCCGGTCTCGCACCGGAAAGCCGCATCTGTTGCAGGACGGAAGGACGTCATTCCGTCTTTCCGTCTTATTCAAAATTGTATGCCCCGCTCAGAAACGGATTGGTCTCCCGCTCCACCCCGATCGTCGTCTCCGGACCGTGCCCGCTGT
>JBDTTZ010000003.1:0-1773 GCA_040008015.1 Gemmatimonadota bacterium | reverse complement strand
GACCCGATCAAGGCGGCGCGGGGAGGTCACCTGCTCTCCGATGAACTCACCATGCACTTCGGCCTGCTCCCCCGGGCCAACCGGGGCATCTTCGCCATCAACGAGCTGCCCGACCTGAGCGGCAAGATCCAGGTCGGCCTCTTCAATATCATGCAGGAAGGCGATGTCCAGATCAAAGGCTACCCGGTCCGGCTCAAACTGGATGTGCTGATGGCATTCACCGCGAATCCGGAGGACTACACCGCTCGCGGAAAGATCATCACGCCGCTCAAGGACCGGATCGGGTCGGAGATCATGACCCACTACCCGCGCCGGGTCGAGTGGGGCATGGAGATCACCCGGCAGGAGGCGTGGACTCAGCGACGCACGGGAGGAGAGACCCGCGAGCTCATGATCCCTGAGGTAGTAGCCGAGCTGATCGAGCGCGTCGCCTTCGAGGCGCGGGAGGACAAACGAGTGGACAAGCGCTCGGGCGTGAGCCAGCGGCTGCCGATCAGCGTGATGGAGAATGCCATCTCCAACGCGGAGCGGCGGGCCCTCGACTTCGGCGAGCAGCAGATCGTGCCCCGGGTCAGCGACGTCTACGCCGCGATTCCTTCGATCACCGGCAAGCTCGAGCTGGAGTATGAAGGGGAGATCCAGGGCGGCGACGCCATCGCCCGGGAGCTGATTCGGCGCGCGGCCGGCAAGGTGCTGGATGACCGGCTGCCGGACGAGACCTTCGATGATATTGTCGGCTGGTTCGACCAGGGCGGCGCGCTAAAAATCGCCGGGGACGAAAAGATCGAGACCTGCCTTAAGGGATTCGGCGTGGTGCCGGGCCTGGTGGAGACCGCCGAGCGGCGCGCGCTCGGTGAGGAACGCAATCCCGGCGCGACGGTGGCCATCTGCGAGTTGATCCTCGAGGGGCTGGCCGCCCACAAGCGGATCAGCCGTTCCGAGGAGTTGGGTTACACGAGGGCGAAACCGGAGCGACGCGAGCCTGGGAGTGGTTACGGAAAAGGCTTAAGTATTTGAGCCTTGCAACATCTCCTCGCGAAGGACGCGAAGCAGCGCGGAGAGCGCGAAGGAAAAGCCAAACCATGAACCACCCAGGATTTCAAAGACCAGGGTGGTTCATATCTTGTTGTGGTTGTTTGTTGTTCTTCGCGGCCTTCGCGCGACTTCGCGTTCTTCGCGTGGAGATGTTGCAGGACTTTCTGACCGGTGCTATCCGACGGGACGCTCACCCCCACCCCAGTGATTTCGCCCGGTTAACAATCAGGGTTGCGGCGCCGTCGAAGCCAAGCGGCTCGGTGTTGAGCACCATGTGGTAGTTGACTGGGTCGAGCCAGTCCCGCTGATAGTACTTCCGGTGGTAGCGCGCCCGCTGGTTGTCGGTATCGTGGATCGCCTTGAGCGCGGTCTTCTCCTCGAGTCCCAGTCGTTCCATGAGAACTTTCGCGCGGAACGGTTCCGGCGCCACCAGGAGGACGTGAACCGCGTCAGGGTGACGTCCCAGTACGGCAACCGCCGCCCGACCCACCAGCACCGCCCGACCCATCCGCGCAATCTCCACCACTACCGTTTCGGTCGCCTTGACCAGGGTGGGCTCATCGGGATTTTCGGTGGGCGCGGCAGGCACCAGGGGCACCTCGGGAGACGCTGCCAGAACCTGGACCAACCGCTCGCCGAAGCTGGGGCCCCGTTCCTCCCGTTCCGCCACCTCCTCCCTCGGCATGCCAGCCTTGCGGGAGACCGCCTCGATAAACTCGTTGTCCACCACCGACCACC
>JBDTTZ010000002.1:0-2725 GCA_040008015.1 Gemmatimonadota bacterium | reverse complement strand
CGGGACCGCCGCTTCGGTCGCGTGCTGGCCTGATGGACTCCAATCTCGTCCGGCGCATTGGATTTGCCGTCGTCGCCATCCCGGTTGCGTTTGGCCTGGTCTGGTTCGGCGGCTGGCCGCTGGTCGCGGCGGTCTCGCTGGTCAGCCTGCTCGGTACCCGCGAACTCTTCGACTTCGCCCGGCGGCAGCGGATCGAGCCGGCCGTGGAGATTGGGCTGATCACGGTGCTGGCGTTCGCGCCGATCGCCTACGTGGCCTTGAGCGCGGTGTTCAACACCTGGTGGGTCTTGCTCGAGGGACTCTACGGCGGCTGCATCTGGCTGATGGGCCTGCTCACCTGGGCGCTGTGGAAACGGACACCGCAAGACAAGCCGCTGAGCGCCGTCGCCATCACGCTCTTTGGCGTGATCTACGCCGGGCTCTTTCCAACCTTTCTGATTGTCATCCGTCACGACGGCTACGGGCTCCGGTCCGGCGCCGGCGCCGCGCTGGTGTTCTTCCCCCTGATCGTCACGTGGGTCTGCGATACGGCGGCCATGTTCGGCGGCCGGATTTTCAAAGGGCCCAAGCTCGCACCCGTCATAAGTCCGGGAAAAACCCGCTCCGGTACACTCTGCGGCGTCATCGGCGGAATGGCCGTGGCTCCGCTCTATGGGATGCTGGCGCTCAAGCCGATGGGCATTGTCGTTCCGCTCTGGCAGCTGCTGCTGTGCGCCGGCGTGTGGTCGGTGATCGGGCAGGTCGGTGACCTGGCAGAGTCGCTGTTCAAGCGCGAGGTGAACCTCAAGGACTCAAGCAGCCTGATTCCCGGCCACGGGGGCGTGCTCGACCGCTTCGACTCTCTCTACTTTGTCCTCCCTACCGCCGTGGCGCTCTACAAGCTTCTGGGCATCCAGTAGCATGCGCGGCATCGCGATCCTCGGTTCTACCGGGTCTATCGGGACCAGTACCCTCGAGGTGCTGCGCCGCCAGCGCGATCACTTCCGGGTCATCGCGCTCACCGCCTCACAGAACCAGGCGTTGCTGGAACAACAAGCGGCCGAATGGCATCCCGCCTTCGTCGGCCTGGTGAATCCGGGAACTTCCGCCAACCGACAATACGCCCACGGCGCGCGCTGCCTGATCGAAGCGGCCACCCGGCCCGATGTGGACATCGTGGTGAACGCCGTGGTAGGGAGCGCCGGTCTCGACGCGACGCTGGAAGCGTTGCGGGCCGGGAAGCGGGTCGCGCTGGCCAACAAGGAAACCCTGGTGATGGGCGGGGAGCTGGTGACCAGCGCCGCCAGGGAAGGCGGCGGCGAGCTGATCCCGGTGGACTCGGAACACAGCGCCGTCCTGCAATGCACCATGGGCCGCGAGGTGGCACTCAGCCGGCTCATTCTCACCGCGTCCGGCGGGCCGTTTCGGGAATGGCCGGCGGACCGGGTGGAGCAGGCCAGTGTCGCGGAGGCTCTCAAGCATCCCACCTGGCGGATGGGGAACAAGATCACCGTGGACAGCGCGACCCTGGCCAACAAGGCGCTGGAAGTGATCGAGGCGCATCACCTCTTCGGCCTGTCCTACGATGCGATCGAGGTGGTGGTGCATCCCCAGAGCATCATCCACGCGTTTACCGAATTCTGTGACGGCAGCGTGATCGCCCAGCTCGGGTTTCCCAACATGGAGCTGCCGATTCTGTACGCGCTCACCCATCCCGGGCGGCTGCCCGACAACGGTACCCGCCGCTTTGATCCGCTGACCACGGGGCCGCTGACATTCGAGCCGGTCCGCCAGGATGTCTTCCGCGCCTTTCGAGCGGGACTCGAGGCGGGGAGGTCGGGCGGCACTGCCCCTGCCGTGTTCAACGCGGCCAACGAGGTCGCGGTGGCCGGGTTCCTCGCCGGCCGGATAACGTTCGGCCGAATCGCGGACGCCATCGAGCGCGTACTGGGGGAACACCGGCGGGAGCCCGCGTCCGACCTCGCCACCCTGATTGCCGCGGATCGCTGGGCCCGCCAGCGCGCCACCGAGGTATTGTCGTGAGCTCAACACTGATTTCGATTGCCGCGCTCGTCATCGTCCTTGGAGTGCTGGTCTTCGTCCACGAGGCCGGGCATTTCGTCGCCGCCAAGTGGGCAGGGATCTACGTTCACCGGTTCTCCCTGGGGCTGGGCGCGCCGGTAAAGGCGTTGACCTGGAAACGGGGCGAGACCGTGTACGTTATCTCCTGGCTCCCGCTGGGCGGCTACGTGAAGATGGCCAGCCGGGAGGAAGAAGCGACCAGCAGCGCGCTCGAGGGCGGCCGCGCCATGGCACCGGTGCCGGCGGAGCGGATGTTCGAGGCCAAGCCGGTCTGGAAGCGGATGATCGTGATCATGGCCGGGGTGACCATGAACGCCATCTTCGCGTGGGGAGTATTCACCTTCCTCGCGGCCAAGAACGGCGAGCAGATCATCCCGACGACCATCGTCGGCCTGGTGATCCCGGATTCGATCCCCAAGGGTGCCGAGGCCTTCGCCCGGCTGCAACCGGGGGACAAGATCGTTGCGATCAACGGGACTCCCGTTACGTCCTGGTCCCAGATCATCCAGATGCTGCAGACCTCGTCCGCCACCCACATGGTGCTCACCATCGAGGGCAAGGGAGACCTGGTCGCGGAGATCCCTGCCGATGCCCTGGAGCATCGCGCCGCACTCGGCAGCGCGATCCAGCCCTGGCAGCTGCCGGTGATCGGCATGGTCCAGGG
>JBDTTZ010000001.1:0-5515 GCA_040008015.1 Gemmatimonadota bacterium | reverse complement strand
CTCTATCGCGACGAAGAGACCCTCCGCCCCCACGATTACTACTTCAAGATTCCCGGCGCCGAGGGCGTGCGCGATTTCCTGGTGCTCGACCCGATGCTCGCCACTGGCGGCTCGGCCGTCGCCGCCATGGACGCGTTGAAACAGGCTGGCGCCAGGCACATTCGGTTTCTCTGTCTGGTAGCCGCGCCGGTGGGAGTGAAACGCATGCTGGACCATCATCCCGATGTGCCGATCTACGCCGCCGCGCTGGATCGTGAACTGAATGAGCACGGATTTATCCTGCCGGGGTTGGGTGACGCCGGCGACCGGCTGTTCGGGACCGGCTGACATGACCATGACACTGACGTTCCATGGCGCCGCCGGCCAGGTCACCGGCAGCATGCATCTCCTCGAGGCGGCGGGCGCCCGGATTCTCCTCGACAGCGGTCTCTTCCAGGGCCATCGCAAGGAAGTTCACGATCTCAATCTGAACCTCGCCTTCGATCCCCGCCGCATTGATTTCGTGGTGGTGAGCCACGCCCACATCGATCACATCGGCCGGCTCCCACTGCTGGTGAACCGTGGGTACCACGGCCCCATCATCTCCACTCCAGCCACCCGGGACCTCTGCGCGGTCATGCTGCCCGACGCCGCCAACATCCAGGAGAAGGATTTCGAGATCCTGACCCGGCACGGCAAGACCACCCAGGACAGCGAGCCGCTCTACCGGCTGGCGGACGCGATCGCGGTGCAGGACCTGATCGTGGCCATTCCCTATAGGAGAGTCCATCACCTCAGGAAGAACCTGAGTTTCGAATACCTGGACGCCGGGCACATCCTGGGTTCCGCCTCGATCGACATGCGGATTACCGAGGGGGCAGGTCATCGTCTCGTCTTCTCCGGCGACATCGGGCGCAAGGGACTCCCTATCATCCGCGACCCGGAAGCACCCAGCGGGCCGATCGATACCCTGATCGTCGAATCCACCTACGCCAACCGGGTGCACGAAAGCGTGGCGGGCGCGGAGGAACGCCTGGGCGAAGTGGTCCGCCGCGCCGCCGCCCGCGGGGGCAAGATTCTCATCCCCGCCTTCGCGCTGGGCCGGATCCAGGAGATCGTCTACGCCCTGCACCAGCTCTACCGGGCCGACAGGATCCCCGGCATCCCGATCTACATTGACAGCCCGCTCGCGGTGGACGCGACCCAGGTCTTCCGGATGCACCCGGAGATCTTCGATCGGCGTGAGAAACTGATGGAGCGGGCGGGCGAGCTTTTCGACTTTCCCCTGGTGCGCTACATCCGGGACGTCAACGACAGCAAGGCGCTGAATCGTCTGCACGGGCCCGCGGTGATCATTGCGGCCTCGGGCATGGTCGAGTCCGGCCGGATCCTGCACCACATCCGGAACCATGGTGAAGACCACCGGAACATCATTCTCTTCGTGGGCTACCAGGCCGAGGGAACCCTGGGCCGCCGAATCGAAGACGGGGTGAAGGATGTGAGGCTCTACGGCGACCCGGTCACTCTCCGCGCCGAGGTGGAGCGCATCGACGGTTACTCGGCCCATGCTGACAAGAACGAGCTGCGCGACTGGGTTCGCCAGCTGGGCGGGCCGATCAAGCGCGCTTTTGCGGTGCACGGTGAAACCGAGGCACTCGGGGCCATGGCGGAGATTCTGCGTGAAGAGGGTGTAGCAGAGGTGATCGTTCCCAAGCTTGGAGAGTCCTTCGACCTGCACTAATTTCCCCCCGTGTCCTTCCGCAGAGCAGGCTGTCTCTTCCTCCTGGTAGGCGTCGCGCTCGCCTACGTCGTTTCATTTCTTACCGTTGTTGTCGTCAGCCGCCAGGACCAGCGCCAGAAGGGCGACGCAATCGTGGTCCTGGGCGCCGCCCAGTACAACGGCCGCCCGTCTCCCGTCCTCAAGGCCCGGCTGGACCATGGGATAGAGCTGTTCAAGGCGGGATTGGCTCCCCGGCTGATGGTGACCGGCGGGACGGCGAGCGGCGACACGGAGAGCGAGGCCATGGTGAGCCGGCGCTACGTGTTGGGCAACGGTATTCCCGATTCGGCCATCATAGTGAGACCCGAAGGCCGGTCCACCGAAGCCTCCATGGAAGCGGTCGGCGCCTGGTTGAAAGAGCGCGACCTCCACACGGTTCTCCTGGTGAGCGACCCCTTCCACATGTGCCGGCTCCGGTACGTCACCCGGCGCATGGACCTGGTTCCCTACTCTTCGCCCACAACCACCAGCCCGATCTCGCAGAGTTTTCGCCAGGAGCTGGGGTATTTCGCCGCCGAGGCGCTGAAGATGCCGGTGGCGTGGGTGAGAAGCTGGTAGCTTAAGAAGGCATATGGCATATGGCCCATAGCGGCGACTATCGGATTGACGGTTCTCACTGGTCGGCAACAGCGTACTCGGAACAGCTATACGCCATAAGCCATCTGCTGTCATAGTCGCCGCAATATAGGCCATAAGTTATCTGCTGTTGGCAGAAACCCTTTCCACCACATCGGCGTCTATACCTCACGAAGGCGGGGAGATGCGCCAGGGCGTGGACCTCCCGGTGGAAGCACTGAAGGCGGAACCCTGCCGGACCCTGAGTTACCTCCGGTATTGGCCGTTTCAACTCAGAGGCTCAAAGACTCAGAGAAACCGGTAATGGCATATTGGCTGATCGCGGCATTGATCGAAATGACACCGATGTCCAGGGATGTCGAATTCATTGGGAGCTGCCATACGCCATAAGCCATTGTGCAGTTGGCTCTGAGACTCTGAGTCTCTGAGTTGAAAACGACAAACTTCAGGGGAAACTCAAGGGACCTGACTACTCGGAACACCATGAAGAACTCACCGATAAGGACCATTGTATGAAACGCTGGCTTCTCGCTTTGCCTCTACTGGCTCTCTCGGTCTCGACAGCGGCAGGCCAGGCCACTCGCCTCTCGGTACCGATTTCGGTCGACACCCTCGGGAACGGCCTCACCCTGATCGTTCACGAAGATCACTCGATTCCCAACGTCGCGGTGAACATCTGGTACCTGGTCGGCTCCGCCGATGAGAAGCCCGGGCGCACCGGCTTCGCGCACCTGTTCGAGCACCTGATGTTTATGGGCTCCCAGAACGCCGAGTATCCCATGTTCGACCGGCTGCTCGAAGCCGCGGGCGGCAACAACAACGCCTCCACCGCCAACGACCGCACCAACTACTACGAGGAAGGGCCGGCCAATGCCCTGCCCCTCATGCTGTGGCTGGAAGCGGATCGCATGGGATGGTTCCTGCCGACAATGACGAGCGAGAAGGTGGACCTGCAGCGGGACGTGGTGAAGAACGAACGGCGGCAGAGCTACGAGAACCAGCCCTACGGCCTTGCCTGGGAAACGCTCTCCCACGCGCTCTATCCGGCGACTCATCCCTATTACTGGCCGGTCATCGGCTCCATGACCGACCTCTCCGCCGCCTCGTTGGACGATACCAAGAACTTCTTCCGCCAGTACTACGAGCCGAACAATGCGGTGCTGACCATCGCGGGCGACGTGAATCCCGCCGAGGTGAAGGCCATGGTGCGGCAGTATTTCGGAGAGATCCCGCGAGGCGCGGCGATTGCCCGTCCAACGGTCCCCTCATTTACCCTGGCCCGGGACACGGTCATGCTCCTGGAGGACCGGGTGCAGCTCCCCCGGGTCTACAACAACTGGCACACCGCCCGGCTGTTTTCGGCGGATGACGCCGCGCTGAACCTGCTGGCCTATCTCCTGACCGGGGCCAAGAACAGCCGGCTCACCCAGGCGCTGGTGTACGATCAGCAGATCGCCACCAACGTGGTGGCATTCAACGACGGGAAGCGGCTGGATGGGGATTTCATCATCTTCGCCACGGCCAAGCCGGGGCATTCACTGCCCGAGCTCCAGCGCTCGATCGACGCCGAGCTGCACCGGCTGATGAGCGAGGGACCGACGCCGCGCGAATTGCAGCAGGCCCAGAACTCCATCGAATCGGCCTTTCTCGATGGGCTGGAACAGATCGACTCCAAGGCCGACCAGCTCAACACCTACTACTTCTACGTGGGGCAGCCGGACTATTTCCAACAGGACCTGGCGCGCTATCGCGCCGTCACCACCCAGGAGATTCAGCGGCTCGCCCGGCAATACCTCGGCGCCCACCGCGTCGTGCTGAGTGTGGTTCCCCAGGGCAAGACCGAAATGGCCGTGACGGCCGCGGAGGCTACACCATGAACCGCCTTGCTCTCGGGCTGTTGACCGCCCTGACCGCTCTGTCCGCCTCGACCGCCTCGGCGCAGGGTTTCGACCGCACCAAGCCCCCTGCCCTGCGCGCTCCCGCCCGGCTCAAGCTTCCGCCGATTCACAGCGAGCAGCTTCCCAACGGGATGAAGTTGTATGTCATCGAAATGCACGAGGTCCCGCTGGTTCAGTACGGCCTGGCCTTTTCCGGCGGTGCGAGGTTCGATCAGCAGTCGCCGGGGATGACCAGCTTCACCGCCAACATGCTGGATGAAGGAGCCGGAACTCGAGATGCTATCGGCATCGCATCGGAAGCGGAGTTCCTCGGCGCGCGCCTGTCCACCGGTTCCGACTGGGATGGGAGCTACATCAGCCTGAAAACTCCGAAGCGCACCATGGGCCAAGCCCTGGATCTCATGGCGGACGTGGTGATGCGGCCGACGTTCAACCAGAGCGAAGTCGCCCGGCAGCGCGATCTCCGGCTGGCCGGCATTCTGCAGCAGCGGGACCAGCCCAATACCATGGCCGCGCTCGCGTTCAACTCGCTGCTCTACCCTGCCGGCCATCCCTATCACCAGCCCCTCGGTGGCGACTCGATCACCACCTCAGGTCTCGACTCGACCAAGGTGCGCGCGTTTTACCAGGCCCACTACGGCCCCGGGAACGCGACCATGGTGATTGCCGGTGATGTTACCCTGACTGAAGCGCGCGCGGCCGTCATGCAGCGGTTCGGGAACTGGCGCGCCCCGGCAGCCGCCGCCGCGCCAGTCACCAGCACAACCGCAGTGGACCGGGCGACTACGGTGTTCCTGGTAGATAAACCGGGCGCCGCCCAATCCGTGATCACGATCGGCCGACCCGGCGTAGAGAGGAGCAATCCGGACTATGCCGCGATCGAGGTGATGAATACCCTGCTGGGTGGCTCCTTCTCATCCCGTCTCAACCAGAACCTGAGGGAAACCAGGGGTTATACCTACGGCGCCGGATCCGGCTTTGCGTATCGCCTGGCTCCCGGACCGTTCGCCGCCCGCGCGGCGGTGCGCACCGACGTAACCGACAGCTCACTGATTGAGTTTTTTGCGGAGTTCCGCCGGATTCGGGATACCGCGGTGAGCGCGGTCGAGCTGGAGCGGGCCAAGTCCTACCTCGCCCTGGGACTGGCGGCCGAATTCGAGACGACATCCCAGATGGCGGGAGAGATCGCTGACCTGGTCCACTTTGGTCTCCCGATGACGTACTACGATGACTATGTGAACAAGGTCATGGCGGTCACCATCGCGGACGTTCAACGGGTCGC